>CAXTPM010000224.1:0-7849 GCA_964245865.1 uncultured Fimbriiglobus sp.
GCACGTCGCAGATGTCGAAGTCGTTCGCGGGGTCGGCGTACACCGCCGGCAGGTGCAGGGTCGAGGCGCTGCGCAGCTTGAAGCGGCCGAACTTCGCGTTCACCGCGCCCTTCACGGCCGCGAGCGCCTCCAGCCTCGGGTCGGGCGGCTCGAACAGCGAGAGCTGCTGGCTGCCCCGCCTGAGTTCACGAGCGAAGACGTGCAGGTGCGTGGCGGCCCGGCCGGGCAGGTAGGCTTGCCGGAGCGCGGGCCTCGCCGCGTCGAGCAGCTGGTCGAAGCGGTCGGTGGGGGTGAGGCCGCGCACTGACCCGCCGGTCGGGGCCGCGTCCCGCCAAACCACCTCGACCCCCAGCGACGCCGTCTTGACGCCGTGGAAGCGCAACTCTTCAATCAGCCGCTCGACGTGCCGGACGCACCACGCCCACAGGAGTGTGGGGCACTCGACCCGGCCCATCAGGCTGCCGCCGCGGGCGAGGACTCGGTGGGCGGGACGCTCGGCGCGCACCGGGGTGACGGGGACGCCGTTCAGTTCGAGCCAGATATCGTGCCCGGCCTTGGTGAGCAGGTTCTTCACGAGGCGCCCGTCGGCGTCGGCGAGGTCGAGGCAGGTGCGGATTCCATAAGGTGCCAGCCGGGCCGCGCGGCCACCGGCGATGCCGCTGATTTCCGTGACGGCCAGCCCGGCGAGCAGCTCGCGCTCGCGGGCGCGGGACGTGACCGCGACCGCCCCGAACGGCTTGGCCGTGTCGCTGAAGAGTTTGGCCAGGGTGCGAGTGCGGGCCACGGCGATGGTCACCGGCACGCCGATGTCCCTGAGCGCGCGGTCGCGGATGAGGGTCGCGGTGCCGGCCAGGTCGGTGCGGTGGTGAAGAGGGGCGGCCTCGAAGAAGAACTCGTCGATCGAGTAGTACTCGACCCTCTGGGCGACCGAGCCGACGACTTCGAGCATGCGGCGGCTCAGGAGTTCGTAGAGGCGGAAGTCGCGCTTGACGAACACGCCGTCGGGGCAGAGCCTGGCGGCGTCCCAGATTGGGGTGCCGGTCTTCACACCCTTCGCCTTCATCTCGTAGCTCTTGGCGATGACGCACGCGCCGTTGTTGCCGAGCACCCCGACGGGCTTGCCGACCAAGTCTGGGTGGCGGACGCGCTCGGCGGAGACGTAGAAGCAGTCGGCGTCGAGGTGCGCGATGGGCGTCATCCTGCAATAGGTAGCACTTGTTCACTATCGCGTCAAGGGGGTCACGACCGGGGTGGCGCGATTCGGAGGGGCGACGCGGTGACGCAGCCGGCGGATACCAGCGGGCCTATGGGCGACCGGTGTCTGCCGCGGCGCTGAGTTCGGCTTGCCTTTGGGCGACGGCGACGAACGCGGGCACGGTGTCCTCGGGCGGGCACTCGCCGGTCCAGTACCCGTGCGCGGACCCGGCAAACGCCCGCAACTCGGCCAGCCAGCGGTCCCACGCCGCCTGATCCGAGGCGGACACCGACAACCCGAACACCAACCCCGCGGCCGGGAGGAAGAACACGTGGACAGAGTGAGGGTCACCGACTGCCCGGCTGCGCCAGTACGCCCGGCCCTGAGCCTCCGGGTAGACCTCGCAGAACCGGGCCAATTCCTCCGGCGTGCCCAGCACGGCTGCCGGGTGGACGCCATCGAGCGTCACCCAGTAGTCGGCGTTGGCTCGCTCGCGGTCGGGCACGAAGCGGGCCAGGAACCGCCCGACCGCCGCCGCGGTTCGCTCCGGGGCGAGGGCGTAAATGTCTACCAAGAACGGCACCCGCATTCCAGAAACCAATCATGCCCCACCGCCTGCTGCGGCGGCTAGCTCGGCGCCTGGTTCGGCGTCCGGGGGGCCGCCCGCGACCGGCTCGCCCGGCCCCGCGGGGGCGCCCGGCGGCGCGGCCCCGAACGCGGCGGCCACAGTGTACCGTCGCGGGAACAGTTTTTCCACCACCGGCAGCAGCGGGAGCGTCGGGTCGCGGAACCCGAGCAGCACGGCGTCGGGGCGCTCGAACAGCAGCGGCACGATCTCCCGCGAGATATTGGTCCAACCGCCCTCCGCGGTGGCCATCACGTCCAGGTGCGGGAGGGCAACCACGACCCCCTCGACGGAGCCGCGAACCGCCCGCCGGAGCTGGGTGATCGCGGTCAGCATGATTCCCACCTCGTCCGGCCGGGCGTCGCCTGGAGTCGGCCGGCCATCAATGTACTCGCACCGCAGGCCGGCCGCGCGCAGACGCTCGCGCAGGTCGCGGAACAGTAGGTGTGTCCACCCCTTGTCGGCGACCACCAGGCAGCAAGAACCGCGGCAGAGGTCGGCGGCCAGGTCGGCCAGAAGGGCGGCGAACGGGGCGACGCTCGGGATGGGGTTCATCGTGCCGAAGCTCTCCTTCGCCATCCCACGCCGAACAACCAGCTCGGCGGCGCCGCCACCCGCCGAACGATGGCCAATAACCAGGAATCGTGGCGGTGTCCGCCGCAGCGACTGTTAGGCTGGCTGTCGCGGCGTGCGCATGGCGGCGTTCGGGCCAGGCGCCGCAGCAGACCGGCGTCCCCGCCCCTACTTGAACTCGAACGAGTCGATGAACGCCGCCGCCGCCTTCGACCCGATGAACTCCTTCGACCCCCGCAGCATTATCCCGTAGAGGCGGGAGCCGTTCACGACCAGCACGAGCCGGCCGTGGAACTCGTCTTTTTCGGAGAGTAGGTTCCGAGCAGGCAACTTGCCCGGCCCGAACGTGGTCTCCTTCCGCTCGGTGACCTTCGCTCGCGCCCAGGTTCTTCAGCTCCGCCGCGGGTATGTCGGCGTAGGCCACCCCGTAAAGTGCGTCCTCGCTCTCCACCAGCACCAGGCTGAGGGGGACGGGACCCTTCTCAGCCTTGCGCGCCTTGACCTCCGCGCCCTTCGGGAAGGCGACCGCGAACCGCCCCTCTGTTGAGGCGTACTTCTCACCTTCGGCATGCGTGGTGCCGGCGCTGAGAATCAGCACGAGTGCGAACGACGCTGTCTTCATCGGTCCTGCCAGTCTTCGTAGTTTGCGGCCGAACGACCCATCCCAGCGGCAGCAGAGGCCGCGACCGACAAGATACTCACCGAGAACCAGCCCGGCCCCCGGCGTCCGCTGCGGCGCCTGGTTCGGCCTCGGTGACGGCCAGCCAATCCGCGATGCCTAGGTTTGCGGCCTTGTCGGCAGCCGTAAACCCGAACTCCGACTGTATATCCGTCCGGGCACCGGCTCGCATGAGAGCCAATACCAGCGACCGGTCCCGAGTCCACAACGCCACATGCAGCGGCGTCTGGCCCATGTCCCCGGCCGCGTTCACGTCGGCCCCGGCCGCGATCAAAACTGCCACCCCGTCCGCGTCCTCCCGCCGCACCAAGACGTGCAGCGGCGTGTCGTCGCTCGAACTGCGGCTGTCGAGGGCGACCGGGCGCTCGCCGCAGTCGGCTGGGAAGAGCGAGTCGGACACCGACGCCAGCACTGCGGCCAGAGTTCGCTCCGGCGACTCCATCGGTTGCTCCCCTGACGCCGAATACAAAGCCCGGCGGCGCCGGGGGACGAAGCAACAACGCACCCATACTAGCCCGTCACGCCCCCGGTGTCCGCTGCGGCGCCCGGTTCGACATCGCACTCGACCAGTACCGGCGGACCGTCAAACACCACGCGGAGCCACCGCCGTAACTCCCGGTGCCGTTCCGGCGGCCTAGACAGCCCGATCACAAACTTGCCGGTGTGGACTTGAGTCGCGGCCCACTTGGCCAAGACGACCACGAGCCGGGCCGGGTGCAACTCGACCCGCTCGACCCCGCCGTTCCATCCACCCCCCTGGTCATTACGCTCAGCGTACACGTCGCCCTCGCCGACCTCCCCACCCCGCCCGTCGAACCGGTACGGGCGGTCGAACAACAGGTGCTCGTGTCCTTCGTCGTCGGCCGGTTGGCCGTTCGAGAAGCCGACGCGGACCATGCCGTCGCCGTCGTCGGAAACGTAGTCGTGGTCCGCGTCGAACGTCACCACGCCATCTACGGCACCGTCCATGAGCCTTTCCACCGCCGAACGTACAAGCTCGGCGGCACCCGCCCCGGATGACGGTGCCAGTAACCTAGTCACCTACAAGGCGGGTGTCCGCCGCGGCGCCCGGTTCGGCGACTCGGGGCTAGCCTGGGGGCAGTGAACCGTCACTGCCCCCGATAGCCGCGGACCCAGGCCCACAACCGCCCGGCCCGGCCCCACCGCCGGCTCAGCCACTCAGCCCGGAGCCGGCCCATGTACTTGTCCAGCCGCTCGCCCGACTCCACCCACACGCACGCCCGGTCCCGCACGTGCCGCCCGCAGCCGGTGCAAAAGTTGAGGTCATCGTAGAGGAATGGGTTCCGCAGGTAGCTGCGAATGATTTTCTCCTGCATCACCGTCCGGCCGCCGCAGCCCACGTGCTCGTAGACCCTGGGGGTGCCAGCAATGTCCCCCAAGTGACGGGCTTCGGGCGGGAGCGACGCATAGTCCTGCTGCTGACCGTCCAGCAGCAGACGGCGGTGGGCGGCCTGGTGGGCTGGGTAGTCCCAGGCCGCGACATCCTGGTGGCAGAACTCGCACCGCACCACCGCCGACGCCCTCCTGTTGCCGAAAGAATCCATGCATGCCGCGGGATAACGTGAACGGTGTCCGTTCACTTCCCCTCTTCGAAAGGCCATGCCATGACCGCGATCGCCGTCACCACCCCGAGCATTCTCGCCGTCGACCTCGGCAAGTTCAACAGTGTTTTCTGCTGGTACGACCTTGCGAGCAAGGCAACCACCTACCGCACGGCGCCGACGACGCCGGAGAAAATCCGCGAGGCGTTGCTGCGTCACCCCGGCGTCACGGTGGTGGTCGAAGCCTGCTCGCCGGCGGGGTGGGTGAGCGACCTGTGCGGGGAACTCGGCCTGCCCGTGGTCGTGGCCAGCACCAACGGCGACGCGTGGGCGTGGAGGAACGTCAAGCGGAAGACCGACCGCGACGACGCGCTCAAACTGGCGCGGCTGGCGTCGGTGGGCGAGCTGCAACCCGTGCCGGTGCCGCCGAGGCCGGTGCGTCAACGCAAGAGCCTGATCGGGATGCGCAAGCGGCTGGTCGGCGAGCGGGTCCGCGGCCAGAACCGCATCCGCGGGTTGCTGGTCGGCCAGGGGCTGCCGGCGCCGCGCGGAGCGAAGGCGTGGACGGAGCTCGGCCTGGCCGGGCTGTCCGCACTGGCGAAGCCGCTGGCCGAGTGCGGGCCGGACGAACTCTGGCGGGGCGAGTTGCACCTCTTGGTCGAACGCCACAAGAGCACCGTCGAGCAGATCGCCGCGATGGAACGGACGCTCGACGCGTTGGGGGCGCGGGACGAGGCGACGACGCTGCTGGGGACGGTGCCGGGCGTCGGGCCGCGGACGGCCGAGGTGATCGCGTCGTACCTCGGCGACGCCAAGCGCTTCGGCAGCGCGGACGAGGTCAGTTCGTACGCGGGGCTGGTGCCCCGGCAGTACCAGAGCGGCGAGACCGACCGCCGCGGCCGGATCACCAAGCGCGGGCCGAAGCTGCTGCGGAGCGCGCTCGCCGAGTGCGCGTGGTGCTGCCTGCGTTACAACGCCTGGGCCCGCGGGGTGTGGGAGCGGTTGCAGGCGAACGGGCTGTCGAAGAAGAAGGCGGTGGTGGCGCTGGCGCGGAAGCTGTTGGTGCGGTGCCGGGCCATGCTGAAGCGTGGCGAGCCGTGGAAGGATCCTGCGGGGGTGGCGGCGGCGTGACGAGGGGAAGAGGCCGGCGGGGGAGTGAGTCGTTCGACGGGTCGGGGAGTGAACCATCCGCGAGCCGACGAGGAGCCGGGTTCGGGTCGGGGATGAATCCAGGGAGCCACCCAGGCGACCGCGCAGCTTGAGTCGAGGAGGGGCGGTAGCGATGCCGCGCCACTCCTGTCCGAACGAATGCGGCCTTGGGCTTTGAATGTGATCCCTGCGGCCGGGGCGTGTCCCCGTGACCGCGAATAGTCGAGTACAACCCGGATTTGTCCTGCGGACGAACGAGTACGGCGAGCGGTGGTCTCGGCAACAGTGAGGAGAGTCGTGACGAAGTGAGAACGCGAAAAAACCGAAACAGGAGCTTGACTCCCCGCGGCATCATAGTCGACTAAGCTCAGCGACAACCGCACCGAGCAACTGTGCGAGTAACCTAGCGGCTGATGGGGCCGGCGTCCGCCGCGCCGCCTGGTTCGGCGCTTGCGGCCCCGCCGCGGTGCGGCGGGATGTCGAAGTGGAGGACATCCTCCCCCGCCCCGAACTTGGAGTACAGCGCCACGGCCGGGCCGTCGCCCCCCCGGCCCGACTCGGCGACGGCGGCCGGCCGGCCCAAGGAGTTCTCGGGGCTCCCCAGCGGCGTCCCGCCGCGGGACCGCGTCCGCGACCCGCTCGCGGCCCCCCGGCCCGAGGCGTTGCGGGCGCGCCCCCGGTACTGGGCCGCTTCCCAGGGAGTTCGGGACGCGCCGGCCGCGGCCGGCTACACTGGGCTTGCCGCGGCCCCGCCCGGCAGCGGTCGCCCGCCGCGCGTCTCTATCTCCCAGGAGTTCCCCCCATGACCCGGATTCTGTTGACGATCGCGGCCGCGCTGGCCGCCGCGCACCCGGCGCCCGCGGCCGACGACAAGTTCGTCACGATCACGCACGCCGACGGCAGGGTCCTCGCCGTGGCGGACGACTCGGACGAGGCCGGGGCCGCGGTCGTCGTCGCGAAGGCGGGCGGCTCGAAGTCCCAGCAGTGGCAGGTCGTCGAGGACGGCAAGTTCCTCAAGCTCGTCAACCGCAAGAGCGGCAAGGTGCTGGACGTGTTCGAGGACTCGAGGGACGAGGACGCGAAGGTCATCGTCTACGACGAGAAGGCCGAGGAGAACGACAACCAGCGGTGGGCCTGGGTCGGCCAGGGCAAGGCCCGCCGGCTCAGGAGCAAGAGTAGCGAGCTGGTGCTGGGCGTCGACGGCGAGGGGAACGTGGTCCAGAAGAAGGCCGACGACAAGGAGAAGGGCCAGCTCTGGACCGTCCGGGACGTGAAGTAGCCCCGCGGCCGACCGGCGGCCGGGTCGGCGGCGGGGCATGAGGAGAGGCAGCGCGACCCCGCCTACATCAGAGAGACGATGCTCGGCCTCGCGCGGCGGGCGGAGGGGGGCAGCAGGACGGCGGCCGAGCACTTCTTCGAGTGGCTAGAGCTGCACCCCGAGATGCGCTCGCAGGTGCGCCAGCTCGACGACCTGGCGGCCAAGGTCGAGCGGCTGTGGGTCCAGAGGGTATGTGGGGACGACATCCTCTCGCGCAGGGCGCGCGAAGACGAGGTGGCGGCGATGAGGGCGGACCTGCTCGGCCCCGACCCGTCGGTGACGGACTAAGGTCCTGGCGGGCACGGTGGTCGTCGCGCACCTCGCCTTCCAGCGGGCCGCCACCAACGCGGCCCGGCCGGCCGACGGCCCCGAGGTGCGGGCGGCGCGCAAGAAGCTGCTGTCGCTCGCCCAGCGGCGGCTCCAGGACGCGCTGCGGGGGTGGGGGGCTAGGCGCGGACGAAGGCCAAGGGGCTGCGGCCGGAGGGCACCATCAGGCTGTTCGAGCCGGGCGGGGCGGCGTAAACCCCGGCCGAGCCGGCTCAGCCGATCCTGAGCCCCTCGCTGGCCGGGGCGCCGTGCGTGTAGTAGTAGACCTTCAGGCGGCGGACGGCCTCCGCCGCCACCTCGTCGCCCCCGAGTTGCTTGAGGTGCCCGGTGCAGAGCCTGAGCGCCCGGTCGATGGCCTCCTTGTGCTCCCGGTAGATCGCCTCGTGCCGCGGGTCAACTTTGGTCTTGCGCCGACTCGGAG
>CAXTPM010000225.1:0-7827 GCA_964245865.1 uncultured Fimbriiglobus sp.
TCCACCACCCACCCCGGCGCGCCTCCACTCTGTGTGAGGGGGCCGAACTGGAGCTTAGCGACGATGAAAGCACGGCTATTCACCCCCGGCCCGACCCCGGTGCCCGAAGACACCCTGCTCGAACTCGCCAGGCCCGTGACGTACCACCGCAGTGCCGAGGCCAAGGCGATCCTGGGCGAAGTCACCGCCGATTTGCAGTACGTGTTCCAGACCGCCAACCCGGTGCTCACCCTGACCGCCTCGGGCACCGGCGGCATGGACGCGGCGATCGCGTGTAGCGTGGCCCCCGGCGAGAAGGTCATCCTCTGCACCGCCGGGCGCTGGGGCGAGCGCTGGCAGAATATCTTGAAGGTGTACGGCGCCGTCACCGTGCGCGTCGAAGTCCCCTTCGGCAAGGCCGTGCAGCCCGAGCAGCTCGAAGCGGCCCTCGCCGCCCACCCGGACGCGGTGGCGGTGTGCGCGACCCTCTCCGAAACCAGCACCGGCGTCGGGCACGACCTCGAAGCGTTCGGCCGGCTGGTGGCGCCGACGAAAGCGATTCTCATCGTCGATGGCATCAGCGGCATGGGCGCGATGGAGTGCCACACCGACCAGTGGCAGCTCGACATCGTGGTGGCCGGGTCGCAGAAAGCCCTCATGCTGCCGCCGGGACTGGCGTTCGTGTCGGTGAGCCAAAAAGCCTGGGCGAAGATTGATTCGACGCCGGTGAAGAACTTTTACCTCGACCTCCGCCGCTACCGCAAGTCGCTCCTCGAATCCGACACGCCCTTCACGCCGGCCAACACGCTCATCAAGGCCCAGCGGCAAAGCCTCAAACTCATCCGCGCCGAGGGGGTCGAGAACCTCTGGCGCCGCCACGCGCGCATGGCAGCCGCCTGCCGGGCGGGCGTCACGGCCCTCGGCTTAGAACTCTTCGCCGAGCAGCCGAACAACGGGCTGACGGTGATCCGCGTCCCCTCGGGGATCGACGGCACGGCGACGCTCAAGAAGCTCGAAAAGCAGTTCGGCTTCAAGCTCGCCGACGGGCAGGACGACCTGAAGGGCAAGATTTGGCGTCTGAGTCACATGGGCCACACCGACGCGTTCGACGTGCTGGGTGCCCTTGCGGCCCTGGAACTGGTGATGCTAGAACAGGGGGCCGACATCGAGCCGGGGGCGGGGCTGCGGGCGTTCCAGCGCTCGTTCCACGCCGACTCCGCGCCGGTGCGGCCGGAGAGTTTGGCCCACCCGGCCACCTCCCGGCGCGAATCGGGAGCCGTCGCGGCCGGCTCGACCGTCTGAATCGGCAGCGCAAGTGCGTCCCGGTTGACCGTTACCGTCGGAGAAACTTCGCCGAACCGCCGCCAGTAGGCGTCGCGGTCTGGTAAGATTTTCTTGTCGGAGCGATTCGGCGACCTACGAAAGAGCTTGACGCCCGCCGCGCGCCCCCCAGTCCCCCTCATCCGCAACGGGGGGACCGGGCGCGGCGTCACCCCCCGAGGTTTTGTCCGCCATGGCCGACCTGACGCTGAGCGACGCCTACAACCGCGACACCATCGAAGACGCCTACACGCGCTGGGTCAAGCAGCCCGACTCGGTGGATGTCACCTGGCAGGCGTTCTTCGCCGGCGCGGAGTTCGCCGGCAACGGCATCGGCGCGAAACTCGCCACCCAGTCGGTGAGTGTGGACCCCGCCGCGGTGGACGCGCTGCGCGACGCGCGCCTCCAGACTGGCGTGACGCGGCTGGTGAACTGGTACCGCCAAGTCGGGCACGTGCAAGCGCACACCGACCCGCTCGCCGACGCCCCGCCGCCGCCGTCGCCGCAACTGGCGCTCTCCAACTTCAACCTGAGCGACGCCGACCTGGACCGCGAGGTCGATGCCTCAATGGTCTTCGGCCTCGACGGCCGGGCCACGCTGCGGCAGGTGCTCGACATCCTCACGAGCACCTACTGCGGCCGGATTGGTGTCGAGTTCATGCACATCGACGACCTCGACCGGCGGATGTGGCTGGCGAGCCGCATGGAGTCGGTTCGGGGCAAGTTCGCCCTCGACCGCCGGCAGAAATACCGCATCCTGATGGACCTCAACTACGCCACCAACTTCGAGAACTACCTCCACACCAAGTACGCGGGCAAAAAGCGCTTCAGCCTCGAAGGGGGCGAAACCCTCATCCCGATGCTGGATGAGATCGTCACCCGCAGCCCCGGCGTGGGGGTCAAAGAAGTCGTCATCGGCATGGCCCACCGCGGCCGGCTGAACGTGCTCACCAATATTTTGCGCAAGCCGTTCGAGCTGATCTTCAACGAGTTCGAGGACCATTACCTTCCCGACTCCACGATCGACGGCGACGGCGACGTGAAGTACCACATGGGCTACTCCACCGACATCAAGACGCCCGACAACCACACCGTGCACGTGAGTCTGACCGCGAACCCCAGCCACCTGGAGATCGTCAACCCCGTGGTCGAGGGGCGCGTGCGCGCCAAGCAGCGCGCCCGCGGCAACCACGACGACGTGATGGCGCTTCTGATCCACGGCGACGCGGCGTTCATGGGCCAGGGGCCGGTCGCCGAGACGCTCAACTTGGCCAACCTGAAGGGCTACCGCACCGGCGGCACCTACCACGTGGTGATTAACAACCAGATCGGCTTCACCACCAACCCCGGCGACGCGCGCTCCACGCGCTACTGCACCGACCTGGCGAAGTTCATCCAGGCGCCGATCTTCCACGTGCACGGCGAAGACCCCGAGGCGGCGGTGTATTTGTCGCAGCTCGCGCTCGAGTACCGCCAGGAGTTCAAGTCGGATGTCGTCATCGACCTGGTGTGCTACCGCAAGTACGGGCACAACGAGGGCGACGAGCCGGCGCACACCCAGCCGGTGCAGTACCGCAAGATCAAGGCGAAGAAGCCGATCCCGGAGGTGTACACCCGGCAGCTCGTGGCCGACGGCGTGATCGCGCAGGACGAGGCCGACGCGATCACCGCCGACTTCCGCACCAAGCTCGACCAGGCGCTCCAGGGCGTCAAGAGCAGCCCGCCGCAGCCGAAGAAGATGCAGGGCTTCACCGGCGTGTGGGAGGGGTTCACCAAGACCTACAGCCACGCGCCGGTGGACACCACCGCGCCCTTGGCCACACTCGACCGCTTGGCCGACCAGTTCGTGTCGGTGCCGGAGGGGTTCCACTGGCACCCGACCGTGAAGAAACTCGCCGAGCGGCGGCAGTCCGAGATTAAGGCCCGCGGCCAGCTCGACTGGGGCACCGCCGAGATGCTCGCGTTCGGCGCCACCGTGCTCGAAAACACGATGGTGCGCCTCAGCGGCCAGGACTGCCGGCGCGGCACCTTCGCGCACCGGCACAGTTGCTACTACGACCAGGAGACCGGCGCCTCGGCCTGCCCGTTCACGCGCATCGACCCCAAGCAGGCGCCGTTCGACGTGTACGACAGCAGCTTGTCCGAAGCCGCGATTCTAGGCTTCGAGTACGGCTACACGCTCGACGACCCCAAGGCGCTCGTGATGTGGGAGGCGCAGTTCGGGGATTTTGCCAACGGCGCGCAAGTGGTGATCGACCAGTTCATCACGTCCGGCGAGTCGAAGTGGAACCGCTCGTCGGGCGTGGTGATGCTGCTGCCGCACGGCCACGAGGGCCAAGGGCCGGAGCACTCGAGTGCGCGGCTCGAACGCTTCCTGCAGATGTGCGCCGAAGATAATATCCAGGTATGTAACATCACCACCCCGGCGAACTACTTCCACGCGCTGCGCCGGCAGGTGAAGCGCAACGTGCGCAAGCCGCTCGTGGTGATGACGCCCAAGTCGTTGCTGCGCCACCCGGCAGTCGTGTCGCCGGTGGACCACTTCACCGACTTCGCCCGGCCCGAGGGGAAGTTCCGCGAGGTGATCGACGACGCGGGCGTGGCCGACCCAGCGGGCATTAAGCGCGTGGTGCTGTGCAGCGGCAAGCTGTACTACGACCTCGACGCCAAGCGCACCAAGGACGCCGTCGAGGGCGTGGCGATCGTGCGGCTGGAGCAGTTGTACCCCTTCCCCGAGGCGCAGTTGCTCGCGGTGCTGAGGCGCTACCCGAACGCGGCCGAGTGGGTGTGGGCGCAGGAGGAGTCGTACAACAACGGCGCGCACTTCTTCGTGGCGCCGATCCTCAAGCACCTCGGCTTCCCGTTCGAGTTCGTCGGCCGCGACGCGAGCGCCAGTCCCGCGACCGGCTCGGAGTTCGTGCACAAGTACGAGCAGGCCGACCTGGTGGACGCGGCGCTGACCAAGCCCGCGCCGTACTACGTCAAGGCGATGCGCCGGCCGAGCGCCCCCGCCCCGAAGCCGACGGCCACCACGGCCGAGTCGGCCGGCACCAAGGGCACCGCGGCCGGCTAGCCGCGGCCACCGGCAAGGGGGCGAGGCGTGCTCACTCGGCTGCGCGTGAACGGGTTTAAGAACCTCGTCGATGCCGACATCCGCTTCGGCCCGTTCACTTGCGTGGTGGGGGCCAACGGCGTCGGCAAGTCGAACCTGTTCGACGCGATCCGCTTTTTGAGTTCCCTCGCGGACAAGCCGTTCGTGGACGCGGCGAAGTGCGTGCGGGACGAGTCGCATCGTACCGGCGAGGTACGGGCGCTGTTCCACCAGCGTGCGGGTGGCTCTATGGACCGCATGAAGTTCGTTGCGGAGATGATCGTACCTCGGGAAGGAGTGGACCAACTCGGGTTGCCGGTGAAGGCGAGTACGACGTTCTTGCGTTACACGCTCGAACTCGGTTTCGTACCGAGCGGGCGGGACCAACTGGGGGATCGTCTGGAACTGCTCAGCGAAGAGCTGACCTTCGTCAAGCCGGCCGAGTACGTTGAAGCGTTGCCGTTTGGGGCGTCGGACGACTGGACCCGCTCGGCGGTCGTCCTAAAAGACAACAAGGCCCGCCGGTCGTACTACATTTCGACACCGAAGAGCCACCCGGCTGGTGCCACGCTGATCTACATGCACTCCGACGGGAATGTGCGCAAGAAAGCCGGGCGCCCCGCCGACCAGTTGAACCGAACTCTGCTTTCTGCCGCGACCTCACTCGAAAGCCCGACAGTCTCGCTTGCGCGGCTGGAAATGCAATCTTGGCGCCTGCTCCAACTGGAGCCGTCCTCGCTGCGCGCGCCCGACGAGTTCGGCGCGGAGAAGCAGTTAGGCGCCGACGGCTCGCACCTACCGGCTACGCTCTACCGGCTCGCGCACGGGCCGACCCCACCGGACAGGCCGCCCGGCCCTGAGAACGCCTATGCCCGCGTCGGGAAGCGGCTACAACAACTCATCGAGGACATCCGCCAACTCGACATCGACCTGGACGAGAAGCGGCAACTGCTCACGCTCATCGCCACTGACGGCCGGGGCGTCAAACTGCCGGCCCGCGCCCTGTCCGACGGTACCTTGCGCTTCCTGGCCCTGTCGGTACTTGAAGAGGACGAGGACGCGGTCGGAGTTCTGTGCTTTGAAGAGCCAGAGAACGGCATCCACCCCGCGCGCATTCCTGCAATGCTCCAACTGCTGCAAGACATCGCCGTCGATACGGGCGTGGCGGTCGGCCCCGGCAACCCGCTTCGGCAGGTCATCGTCAACAGCCACTCGCCGCTGGTCCTGAACGAAGTGCCGCAGGACTCCCTGCTCGGCGCGGTAAGCGAGGAGTACCGCTCGGGCAGCGAAGTCACGAAGCGGGTCAACTTCCTGCCACTCAGGGAGACATGGCGCGCCGGGCTGAAACCGGCCGGCCGAACCCTGTCGATGGGTAACCTTCACTCCTACCTCGCCCCCGCCTCGTCGCAACCGCCCAGCCCACCGCCCGTGGCGGGCCACGCCCTGACGCCTGCCGTCAAGCGCGTTCGAGACCGCGACGATATTAGGTCCGTCCGGCGAAGTCTGTTCGACGAGTTGGAGGCGGAGTGAGGATTCTGTTCTGGGTTCTCTGCGCCGAAGGCTCCACCGACGCGATGCTAGTCCCAATCGTCCGCTGGGCGCTCGCGCAGCGCTTGGGGCGACTAGCGCCGGCGGACGGCGAGTTGAGTACGGCCGGCGGTTCGCTCGCCGGCAGCATCGCGGTGGCCTTACGCGACTACGAAGGCGTGGACCTGCTCGTCGTCCACCGGGACGCGGACCAGCCTGACCACACCGCGCGGGCCGCGGAAATCGAAGCCGCCCTCGCCGCGTCTACGGCGGCAGGCGCGGTGCTGCCCGCCCACCTAATCGTCGTGCCGGCGGTCGAGTCGGAGGCGTGGCTTTTGTTCGACGAGGCCGCGATCCGCCGCGCCGCCGCCAACCCGCGCGGCAAAGCCAGACTCGGGCTGCCCCCGCGCCACCACGACCGGATCGCCGATCCCAAGTCGGTGCTCAACGCCGCTCTCGACGCCGCGAGCGAATACACCGGCCGCAAGTTGCGCAACTTCCAGCGCGACCGCCGCCCCGTCGATGTCGCCAACGAGATCACCGACTTCACGCCGCTACGCCAGTTCGATGCTTTCTGTGCCTTCGAGGCCGACGTGGCCGCGTTCGCCGCGCGCTGGCGGGCCGACTGTGACGCCGGCGCCGGCGCGTGAAGTTCCCGAACCGCCCGTGCCGTCTCGGGCGCGCCCCGTAGAATGCGACTAGCACCCTGCCCGACCACACCGGCACTTTAGTCGCGGAGCGTTTTCGATGGCCGTCGAGGAAGTCAAAGCGACCTCACCGGGGGAGAGCGTCACCGAGGGGCGCATCGCCAAGTGGTACAAGGCCACCGGCAGTGCCGTGAAGATCGACGAGCCGCTGTTCGAGTTAGAGTCGGACAAGGCCGCGCTGACCATTACCGCCGCGGCCGCCGGGGTGCTGACCATCGTGGTGCCCGAGGGCGAGGTGGTCGCCATCGGCACCACCGTGGGGAAGATCGACCCGGCCGGCACGCCGGGCGCGGCGCCCCAAGCCCCGCCGGCGCCCAGCGTTCCGGCCACGAACGGCGCGGCGTCCGCGGCCAATGGCAGCGCGCCGGCCCACCACGCCGGCCCCGCGAAGGTCAGCCCAGCCGCCGGGCGCATCCTCGCCGAGAAGGGCGTCGATCCGGCGCTCGTGCCCGCGACGGGGCCGAAGGGGGCGCTCACCAAGGACGACGCGGCCAACTACGCCGCGCCCGTGGCCAAGGCCGAGCCGAAGGCGCCCCCCGCCCCACCGACGGCCGTCGCCCCGGCCAAGTCGCAGGCGGTGCGCGACCGCTCGGCACGCGAGACGCGGCAGCCGATGAGCATGATTCGCCGCCGCATCGCCGAGCGGCTGCTCGAAAGTCAAAATGCGACCGCGACGCTCACGACGTTTAACGAAGTCGATATGCTCGCGGTGCAGGAGTTGCGCGCCAAATACAACGAGCGATTCGAGAAGAAGTACGGCGTCAAAATCGGCTTTATGTCGGTGTTCGTCAAGGCCGTGATCGAGGCGCTGCAGTCGTTCCCCATTGTGAACGCGCGCATCGACGGCGCGGACATCGTCTACCAAAATTACTACGACATTAGTGTTGCGGTCAGCACCGAAAAGGGGCTGACCGTCCCCGTGATTCGGGACGCCGACGAGCTGAGTTTCGCCGACATCGAAAAAGAGATCGGCAACCTCGCCAAGAAGGCGCGCGACGGCAAGCTCACGCCGCAAGACATGAGCGGGGGAACGTTTACGATCACCAACGGCGGCATCTTCGGCTCGATGCTCAGCACGCCGATCCTGAACCCCCCGCAGTGCGCGATTCTGGGAATGCACTCTATCGTGAAGCGCGCGGTGGTGGTGAACGATACAATTGTCATCCGCCCGATTATGATGGTCGCGCTCAGCTACGACCACCG
>CAXTPM010000226.1:0-6794 GCA_964245865.1 uncultured Fimbriiglobus sp.
GCCCCGGCGCGCTGACGCGCAACTGGTGGCTCGCCCGCCGCCGGTCCCCCGCCCCGCCGACCGGCGTGAGCGTCGCCTCGCCTGGCTCGTCGGCGAGCCACACCCGCACCGGCGTCGCCGAGTGGCCGAGGTATGTGACCAGCGCGCAAAGCTCCGCCGTCGCCGGCGCGACTTCGGCCGGCACCGCCACGCCGGGCCAGCGGTAGAATAGCGTCGACCTCTCCGGGATGACGGTCGGGAAGCCGCGCGGCTGGCGGTTGCGGCCGATCGGAATGCTCCCCATCGCCCCGAACGGCCCCCTGCTGCCGAGCGGGCCGCTGTCGTCGTTTACCGGCACAAAACTCGTCAGCGCCGGCCGATGCGACGCAACTTTCGATACGGCCAACTCCGGCGCGGCGAGCGCTTCGAGCCATTCGAGCGCGGCGAGCTGGTGCGTATCCTCGCCGCACTCGCCCCACGCGGCGACGAGGGCCATGAATAGCCGATCGGGGTGCGGGGGCCACTCCGGCTCGTCGCGGTCGTCCCAGCGGGTGATGACGGCCCGCCCCATCAAGAGTTCGACGCCGAGGGCGAACATCAGTCGCCCCCTTCGACGAGCGCAGCAGAAATCTCCATGCTCTTGGTCACCAACTTCACGAGATCGGCCGAGGGCGTCAGCGTCACCTCCTCAAGCGTCACCGGCAGCCCCGCCGCCTGTACTGCCTTCAGCGCCTCGGCGTAGAGGGCGATGGCACCCGCCTTATCGAGGGTCAGCGCTACGTCTTCGTCCCCCGGCCGGCCGAGCAGGTGCCAGACCACCGCGTCCTTGGCCCGCAGCACGCAGCGGCTTCTAAGATCGTACCCCGCCTCGATGGCGAGCACCGCGCCGAGCAGGCCGAGGGCCGCGAGGTAGGTTCGCGCTGCCGCGTCGCCCTCGGGGGTGGACTTGGCGCCCGGCTTGGCGGGGAAGCGCAGACGGCGCAGCGCGGGGAGGGACAGGACCGTGGTTTGCTCGGCGTAGTCGATGGTGAAGCCGCCGTCGGAGATGCTCGGGGTCACATTGCCGTGGTTCGCTTCTGATGGCTTACCGTCCTTGCCGAGCAGCACCGGTTTCGTCTTGTCCTTCAGCGCGGCCGCCTCGTCGAGCGTCCACCCCTCCTTCGCCTTGTACAGTTTGCCGCTCTGCACGCGGATGTTCAGGGGGTCGATGCGGCTCGCGGTCTTCCTGCCGCCGACCGCGTAGACCCCGATGATCTCCGACACCACCGCGCGGGCGAACTTCACCCCCAGACCCCCGCGCGGCCCGGTGCTGTCCCACATGCCGAACACCAGGCAGTGCGGCGCGTACTTCAGCAGGGGCGTGGCGTACCCCCCGCCGAGTTGATCGAGTTCGAGGCCGATGGCCGACTTGCGGAACGCGACCCGCCCGGTCCCCTCGGCGATGCTGCTGTCGCGCAGGATCGCATCCGACACGCGATGGGGCGCCTGCAAACTCGTGACGCGCGGCACGGCCGGGTTCTTGACCTCGGCGAAATCGACCGACACCACCGGCAGTTCGATCTCACCACCGTCACACGCCTCCTGCAGCGCGAGTTCCATCCGGTTGGCTTGGCTGGCCACGCTGTCGAGCAGCACGCACGGGACCAAGTGGTCGCCGATGACCCGCTCCTCGGTGGCGTACTTGCCCCCCTCGTAAGTCGGCGGGAATACCTTGGGGCTGACGGCTTCGAGCCGGAGCGTGAGGCGGAAGGCTGCCGCGCCGCCGGTGACGGCAGAGCGAAGGGCGTCGTAAGTCAGGGCCGGTTCGCTGGGCACGATTCGCCTCTTGGGGTGGGTCGGATGTTGGGCTCGTTCGTCGTGGCCGCGTGCGACTCCCGCCGCTATCGACATCCGCCGCGCGGAGCCGTTAGAGAAGTTGACTCGTTCAAGGCGAAGTCGCGGGGGCGTCCCCGCCCGACCCGCCTGGCGCGGCAGGTGCCTTGAACTAAATTAATTGCGTCGACAGCCGCGTCCCCAGCCGCACGAAGTCGGTGGCCGACACGCGAACCAGGAACGCCGAGAACTGGCGGCGGTAGCCGAAGTTCTCGCACAGCCTCGCTACCTTAGCGCGGACGCTTCGGGTCGGCGATGTCGTAGCACACCAAGTGGGAAAGCATCAGCGCACCGTCAACCCGGTGTACTGCGGCACGCTCCCGCGCAGGTACGCCGCCAGCATCCGCGCCTGCACCTCGACCACGCGGCTAGGTCGTGCTTTCCAGCACCACCAGTTGGCCGGCGCACAGTTGCCCGGCGACGGCGTAGACCGAATCGACCACGTAGGCGAGTTCGGGTTCGCGTGCGTCGGTCAGCGGCCTCGGCACGCAAATCAAAACCGCATCGACTTGGCCGAGGCGCTGCAAGTCGGCGGCGGCCCGGAAGCCCCGGCCGAGCATCTTCTCGGTCGCGGCGTCGGGGTTTCGCTCGGTGTACGAGCGGCCAACACTCGGTTTCTCGACATTAGTTCAGATCGACATCGGGCCGACGACCGTAAACCCGGCGACCTCGAAGGCTCGGGCGAGGGGAGACCGACGTTGCCGAGGCCGATGACGCCCACTTTTGTGGCGCGCCCCTGCATGCGCGACAGCAGTTCGCCGGGGCGTTCGTCGGGTAGGCCCGATCCGTGGGTCGGCAAAAGGGGCGGCCCCGTGCCGCGCTGGGTCCGCGGACGGCAGATCTCGAAACCCCGGCGCCCAGCGCCGGGTGCGGAGTCGTTTGCCGGGCGGTGAAACTTTTGCGAGAATCGGGCGACGTTTCCCCCCGCCCCGTGCCAGAGACTCGCGTGAAGCCGGACCGACCCGCCACCGCCGACCCGCCCCACCCCCTGGGCCGCCTGCTGGCCCGGCTGGCCCGCCCCGCGCTGGAGGGGCTCACCGACGGCGAGCTGCTCGCCCGCTTCCACGCCGGGAGCGAGGCGGCGTTCGAGTTGGTCGTCGCCCGCCCCGCCGGCATGGCCCGCGCCGCCGCGCTGCGGGTGCTCGGGAACGCCGAGGACGCCGACGACGCGGCGCAGGCGGCGTTCGCGCTCCTCGCCGAACCGGCCGAGTGCCGTCAGTTCGGCCCGCAGCGCCTCGGCGAGCGCGGCCGGGATGTGCAGCTGCTTTTGCCGCCACAGTGACTCGGGGATGACGGACAGTACCATGGCGTCCCCGTCGGGCGAGCGTGATCGGCAACAGAATCCTTTTAAGTGATTCCCTCCTCCTATCCAGTAGCTCGGCGGCGCCACTCTTAGGCTGTGGCCAACACGGTCAGTACACAGCCCGCCAACACCCCGCCGTCCGATCGGCGGAGGCGCCCCCGTCATCGCGCGGACTCCACCGCGCCCTGAGCAGCGGCCCGTTGTCCGCTTGGGCGTGGAGCGTGCACCCACGAACGGCAGGCTCTCGTGCGACTCCGAGAGCGGGACGACGGGCTTGACGCTGTACCGCAGTCCGACCGGCCCTGGGCGCACGCCGCCCTCGGCACCCGCATGCCGCGAGGCGACGGGCCGACTCGGGCTCAGGTGCAGAAGCCGTCAACTCGTCGGCCAATCGGCCGGGACCAGGGCGTTGCCCTCGCGCCACCGCTCGACGACCGCCTCCGCGAACCACGGCTCGCCGACCTCGGCGTGGTCCGTGACGATGACTTGCAGCCCGCCCTTCGACTCGGCGACCCGCTCCGCAATCCACCCGAACAGCCGGATTACCCAGTCTCGATCGCTGTCGCCGAGTACGTCGAGCGACCCGTCGGAGTCCTTGTCGGTCGGGTAGTACACCTGCGTCGGCTGGTCGAGAATGAGGAAGCGGGGGACGGGGCGGTTGTGGTCCACGAACCACTTGTGGACCGCGAAGTACACGGCCAGGTGGCACCACAGCCAGTTCTCGCCGCTGCCCATTTGGGGCATCGGCACGGGCCTGCTCTCAGTGTCGGCGATCAGGGTCAGCTTCGCCAAGTCCAGGCGGAGCGGGAACTGCCCGTACTCCACCTTGAGTTCCTCGCACCAGCGGGTCACCTGCCGGCTGATGCGGTTGAGGGCGGACCTCACGATCCCGTCCGACTCGTCGTCCTGCATCTGCCGCTTCAGGTCAGCAACCTGGCGGCGGGCCTCTTCGGCCTGGCGGCGCAGTTCGGAGTCGTCCTCCGCCGTCGCCACCCCCTCTAAAAACAGTTCGATTCTGGCGAACGCCCGCATCCGCTCCAAGTCGAGGCTTTGTTCCGACCGGAGTTGGGTGTCCTGGGCCTGGAGCCCCTGGAGGGCGTCCCGGTTGACCCGGAGTTGCTCCCCCAGCCGAGTCAGTTCGCCGGACTTGGCGGCGATGAAGTCGCGGAGGTCGGGGCGCTCCCGCCCCACGGCTAGGATGTTGCGTTGCAGGCCGTCAATGGCCTTGCGCACCTGGGCCACCTTCGGGAGGCTGGCGTCCACCTCGGAGCGGCAGAGCGGGCACCGGGGCGCGTCCGCCCCGCCCGGCGGGAACAGGTCGAGCGACTCCAGGCGTAGACGCTGCTCGGTGGCCGCCGCCACGAACCCCTCGCCCTCGGCGGCGTAGTCTTCGGCTTCGGCCATTTCGCGCCGCTGCCGGTCGTACTCTTGCTGGAGTCTCGCCCGCTCCTGCCGCAGCGAGCGGATTTGGGCGCCGAGGCCGGCCTGCCGCTGGTCGGCGGGGGTGAACCGGACGAGCCGCAGCCGCTCGACTATCGCACGGCCCCCGACGGGGAAGTCGCTCGCCTCGACCAGGCCGACTGCCTGGGCCTCGCGCAGCAGCCCCGCCGCCCGGCCAGCGTCGGCCCCCTGAATCGCCTCGGCCTCCTCCAGCCTCTTCCCTAGGAGTCGCAGCTGCCGCCCCGCCTCGCGGAGTTCCTGCTTGAGTTTTAGTTGGTCCTCCTGGACTGCCCCGAGGAAGTAGGGGAGCGTGTCCTTGGTGGCCTGCTCGACCCAGTGGTCGTGCTGGCCGTGGAACAGGTGGTCTTTGTTGGCGATTTCGTCCTGGTACTGGAAGGCGAACGCCTTCGCGTGCCGGAGGGTGGCCTTGAGCGGGTCGCGGGTCTGCCCCTCCGGCGGCGTGTGCTGGTTGGGCGAGATTCCGCTCAGGCGGGTCAGGTATTCGTTCAGGGCGTCGGGGTTGCTGTTCGGGACGAGCCGGCCCATCGGCGGCGGCGTGATCGAAGCCCCCGTTTGGATGTAGATCTCGGAGTTGGTGGACTTGGGCGGTACCGGGACGGCGCGGGCGATGAAGACTTGACTGTCGCCCATCTGGAGTAGCAGACCGTACCACCGGACGGCGTCGCGGATGACCCTGGCCGGGATCTCGCAACTTTTCGCCGCCAGGCAGTAGTCCACGATTTTGATCAGCGCACTCTTGCCGGTGCCGCTCTTGCCGGTGATCACGTTCAGTTGCCCGAGGCGGAACGGGAGGCGGCGGACGGCCCCGCTACGGCTGTAAAGCACGATCTCGCGGATTTGCATCGTCACGGGCAGACCCCCCACATCTGGAACACCGTCGCCGGCTCGCCGGCGGAGGCGAACCACCTCCCCGCGAACTTAGCCTTACCCAGGCAGTGTTTCATTTCGACGCTGTGATCGGACGGTTTCGCCTTCCCCGCCCTGAGCTTCCCCGCCGCCGCGAGCAGCCCCTCGCCATCGATCAGCAGTTGCCCCCGCTCGGCCAGGAACAACAGCGCCTCGCGGGTAAACGGTTCGAGTTCCTTGGCCCGCGCGGCGAAGTTGACGCGCAGTCCTGGGTGGTCCTGCAACCAGGGGTGGAGCCGGGTCCGCAGGTCGCCCGGCAGTTCGGCCCGCGTGGGGCCGTGCAGCACGAGCGGCAGGATCAGGAACGCGAGCGGCAGCGGCATGCCGCCCTCCCTCACGGTCGCGTACCCCTCCAGCGCCTCGCGCAGTACCCACCCGCAGAAGGCCGGGTTAAAGAGATAGGCCAGTTCGGTCGGCCGCTCGGCCCAGGTCTTCACGGTGACCCTCCCGGCGACGGGGCCGCGCCGCCGTGCGTGCGGGCGGCCTCGGCGTCCTCGGGGTGCCACGCCACCTTCCCCTCGTCCGCCAGCTTGTGCAGCGTCCCGCGACTGATGCTCGGCTCGGTGCACCGGGGGCGGATGAAGAACAGCACCTCGCGGGCGGCGTCCGCGTCGATCCGCCGGAACAACTCCCGCCCGGCCCTCGCCTTCTCGTCGCCCCCGGCGTCGGCCGCCTCGCCAAGCAGGTCGTCGCAGAGTCGTCCCCACTCGTCCCGGAGCCGCTCGTCGTACTGGGCCAGTTCGTCGAACCGCAGCAGGGTGTCCCTGGCCCAGCGGTCGCGGTGGACGTAGGCCCGGTAGTAGTCGAGGATGGCCCGGCGGATGCGGCCGGCGGGCAGCCCGATTCTTCGGAGCCGGGCGACGAACTCGCGGGGGTCGCCGCCGGGGTCGGGGGCCGAGGGGGGCTCGGGGAGGGGGATCTCGATGGGCAGGCTTTCCTCGGCATACCCGTCTTTAAGGCGCTCCATTTCGCGTTCGAGTTCGATCCCCCGGACCGCCGGCTGGCCGGGGGTGGTGAGGTGCCGGATAACCCTGCGGAACCACCACCCCTCCAACTGCTCCTGGAACGCCTCCCGGTGGTCGCGCGGGGCGGCGTAGTAGATTTCCTGCTGAAGCTGCCGGTCGAGGTCGGTGATCCGGGCCGCCGCGTCGTAGACGTACACCTCGGCCAGCATCACGCTCCGCTTCTTCGCCGACAGCTTTAGGAACACGTCGCGGGCGTCCTTCGACTGGGCGTTGGTGGACGCCTTCGCGGCGGCGATCAACAGGCCGGC
>CAXTPM010000226.1:6804-7816 GCA_964245865.1 uncultured Fimbriiglobus sp.
GGCGTTGTTGGGCGAGGCCGCGGCGAAGAACGATGCCGGATAGGCGGTCACATTGGCCTGCGCCGCTGGGGCCGGCGACGAGGTGGCGACACTCGCGGCGGCGATCAACAGGCCGGCTGCCTTCGCGGGGTCGCGGCCCGGCCCAGGTCGCAGGAGGGCGGCAGCACCGCCGTCCGGGGCGGTCTGGGTCGTGATGAGGCCGAAGACGGTGCCGGGCAGGAGGAACTCGTTGTCCCGGACGCCCTCCGACCAAATCCGCAGCGTCTTCCAGAGGTCTTCGCTCAGGTCGGTCAGGCTGCCGGGGTGGGCGCGGTGCTTGGTCTGGATCAGTTCGAGCGGACCCCCGCCGCCGTCGAACGCCACGTCGTCGAACTTCTCGACCGACATCCGCACGGTCGGGGCGGCTCGGTTCCGCCTGAGCAGGAGCAGGAGCGCGTGCCGGCACTGATACAGGTAGCCCTGCATCGATTCCGACGCCGAGTACTTCGCACTGCCGGCCTTGGCCATCGAATTAATCCCACCGGCTCGCATCCCACCCGAGTGGCGCCGACCACCCCGAAGTCGGCCCGAGCGGTCGAGCCTTTCGACGGACCTAATACCGCGGTGCCGCATAACTTAGTAGTGTGAGCACCGTCCGCAAGCCCCGCCTGGGCGGCGTTTCGTGGGCGCGTCTGGATCGGGTCGCGCGGTCTGAGTTGCCGCAGCAGTCCCTGCCCACCTTGGATACCTCCCGCGCTGGAACATGCGGGCGGCATCTGAGGTAGGGCGAGAAGGATTCGGCCGGCGGGAGGGAGGCGGCCAGCCACACGCCAGGACCGGCAGCAGCTACGAGCGAGAGCCGCCGGCGGGGAAATTAAAGTCGGCGGTTTCAAAAACACTTTTTGGAGTTGCCCTCCCGCGAATACGCCCCTTGCCCGGACGACGCCTAGCGTGAAGACTCAGCCCCCGCCCGCTCGATCGCCAGTGCCAGCGACGCGGGCCACTGCCGCAGCGCCCGCCCGACCTGCTCCCT
>CAXTPM010000227.1:0-6177 GCA_964245865.1 uncultured Fimbriiglobus sp.
CGCTCTCGGCGTTCAACGCCGCGACCGGCGAGAAACTCTACGAGACGCCGTACCCCCGGCCGAAGTTCAGCACCCCGTTCGGCACGGGCCCGCAATCGACCCCGACGGTGGAGGGGGGCAAAGTCTACACCTACGGCAGCACCGGGCTGCTCACCGCGTTCGACGCCGGCACCGGCCGGCAGCTCTGGCAGGTCGATGTGCTCAAGCGCTACGCCGGCAAGAACCTCTACTTCGGCACCAGCACCTCGCCGCTCGTGGCTGACGGTAAGGTGATCGTGCTCGCCGGCGGCAAGGGCGCCGGCGTCGTGGCCGTCAACGCAACTGACGGCGAACCCGCCTGGCAATCGACCGACGACCCGGCGAGCTACGCCAGCCCGGTTTTGTCCGACGGCAAGGTAATCGCGCTCACTGGGAGCCACGTCCGCGCCCTCGACCTCGCCACCGGCAAGGAAGTCTGGGCGCAGCCGTTCAAGGACCGCCTCAACGAGAGTTCGACCACCCCGGTGGTCGTCGGCACCAACGTCGTGGCGAGTTCGGTGACGCGCGGCAGCATCTCCCTCGATGTCGGCGGCGCCGAACCCAAGAAACTCTGGACCGCCCCGGAACTGACGTGCTACTTCTCCACGCCGGTGGTGGTCGGCGAAAAGCTGTACATGGTCAACGGCGCCGCGACGCTGGTCGGGGCGTCGATCACGCTGCGCTGCGTCGAACTGAAGACCGGCAAAGTCGTGTGGGAGAAGCCCAAGCTCGGCAAGTACCACGCGGCGCTGCTCAAACTGAAAGACGGCAACGTGCTGGTGCTCGACGACATCGGCCGGCTGACGCTGCTCGACACCACGGCGAGCGAGTACAAGACCCTCGTCACGGCGAAGATTTGCGGCGAAACCTGGGCGCACCCGGCGCTAGTAGACGGGGTGGTCTACGTCCGCGACGAGAAGGAACTCGTGGCGGTGCGCATCAAACCGGAGTGACGATTTCGAGCGCCACCTCGAAGTCGGCGTCGCCGTCGTGGTCGATTTCGAGCAGGTTGCGCGGCGGCAAGTCGCCGAGTTGGACGCGACCGCACCCCGGCCCGGCGAGGCTCAGTGCGAGATCGCCGTTGAGACTCGCGGTGAGCGCGCGCTTGGTGTCGATGCGCAGGTAAACAGCCTGGTCCGGCGTGACGCCCGTGGGCCGGCCGAAGCGGCGGGCGGAGAGCGTGCGCCCGCCGCCGAGCGGGAGGGCGGTGAAGTGGCCGCGCAGGCGGATGGTGTGGGTGGGCATGGCGGTAGTGTAGGCGGGCCGGCGCGCCCCAATCACCGCCGCACGATGCGCAACCGGCGAATGTCTTGGGAGTGCCACGCGGCGGCGGCGATGAACCCCGCGCCCAGCACGCCCATCACGAGGGCGAACGCGCGCGGGGTTTCCAACTCATTTAGGTCGTGCACCATCCAGACTGCGTTCATGACGATCCAGCAGTTCAGCCCCAAGTCGGCGAGCAACTCGCCGCGCCCCATGCGCAGGCCGAGCACCAGAAGTAGCGCGCCGGTGGCGAGGGCGAGCGCCATGGCGACGTAGGCCGGCCCCTCGGCGTGCCCGAGCCAGAGCGCGTCCATCAGGAACCACGCGATGGTGTTCAAGGGGTCGATGACGGGCTTGGAGAGCAGCGGCGGCGGCTTCGAGTCCATTCTTACTCCGGTGAGCGCGGCCGGGCATCGTGCGGTGGGGATTGTAGCCGCCGCAGATGGGCGGGGCGAGGTTGGGCGGCGTCGTAAGGCAGACTCCACAACGAGAACAGTTTCGCGGCGTCGGCCTGATCGCGTAAGACTTGGGGGACAGTGCGAACGATGCGGGAGACTTGCGGCCGCTATTCGAGGCGACCTTCGGATGCGGCGACAGACTCAACGACTTGTTGCCGCCCCATAAGTTGCCGCACTTCCTCGATAGACCGCAAACGCCCACCGTAGTGGATGGCAGCGTGGCAGTTTGGGCACACCGGACTAAGGTCGGTGGCCGGATCGACTACGTACTGACCCCCCACCTCGGACAACAGCCGGAGGTGGTGGATGTGGATGAACCCGGCGAACTCAGGTCCGTAGACCGCGCTGAAGTCGAAGCCGCAAACGACGCACGTCGTGCCGCGAACGGCTTTGTACCGGAGGACGGCACCACGGCTGCGCTCGTAGGCGTTGACGGAAACTTACCGAGTCGCGCCTTCCACATAGGAGGCCGGTCGCGCAATATCTCCCGGCAATAGTAATGATGCCGCTCTCGCTTCTTCGATGATCCGCTCGACTTCGGCTTGGTGAGCGACCACAGGTCGAATCGCCCCTTGCGGAATGTACCCGAGGCGATCTTTCGACTCTCTGAAATCCACCGGACTTTCGGACAGGTCAAGATGCCAATCCACTCCGATCCGGTACTCGCAATCGAACCCCTCATCACCAAACTGGTAGTAGATAGCCTGGCGGTAGGTTATCCGGTCCCAATGGTCACGGACTGTGCCGACGGCAACGACTCCGACGCCGTTCTCGTACATCAGCAGCGTGTCGCCGGGCGAGAGTTTTCCTAGCTGCTCGCCGAAGCTGGAGGGGCCACCAGTGACGGCCAGCCCGTGCCGGATCAGGACGGGGGAGCGACCTTGGCGGGTCGGGGGAGAGCCGGCGTCGGTGTTGTAAAAGAACAGCCCCATTCAAAACCCCCAACACCCTCCTCGACCGGATCGCGCCACTAGGCCACGCGGGCGGCGAGTCGCACCGACTCAACTCGCCCCCGTCAGCCGCGCCTGCCACGTGTCCAGCAATCCGCCGATCTGCTTATAGCCGTAGTCGAGGTTGGCCAGCTCGTTCCCGTGGTCGAGCGCCCGCTGCCACTCGTTGGCCTCTGCACTCCCCACCGCGAGCTGGTACAGCACTTCCTTGCGCGCCGCCTCGTCGCTCTCGGGGATCAGTTGCAGGGCTTCCTCGAAGTTCCGCTGCGCCAGGCGCCAGTTGGCGCGCTTGCGGAAACACACACCCAGGTACATCGCCGCGCGGCCCTTCAGGCGCTCCTCGCGCTTGGCGAGTTGCAACTCGGGGATGGCTTCATCGATACGGTCGGCCTTGATGAGCTTGACGCCGAGTTCGAGGCGCGGCGAGAGGTCGTGCGGGGCCGCTTCGGCGCGGCCGCGCAACACGCCCAGTTCGCGCTCGACAATTTGGTTGTGGAACGAGCGCCGCTTCTCGGTCACGTCGTCCAACTGGTCGGGGTCGGCGTCGTCGTCGCTTTTCAGCTTGGCGAGTTGCTTTTCGACTTCCACCAGGTTCTGGCGCAGCGGGGCGAGTTCGAGTTCGAGCAGCTCGATTTTGAGGCTCGGGTGGTTGCCCGTCGGGCCGAGTCCCTGCTGGAGCGTGGCGAGGGCGCGGTCGTTCTGCTGGTGCTTCTTGTACAGTTGGGCGAGCTGGATGTACAAGGTCGGCTCGCCGGGGTTCGCGGCCAGGCGCGTCTGGATCGCCGAGGCGTCACGCGTCAGCTTGTCCAAGGGGGACGAGTGCGTGGCCGAGCCGCCGCCGAGGGCGGGGGACTCGCGCGTGCCGGCGGCGACCTCGACGTAGCCGCCCTTGGCGATGGTCTCCGAGGCGGCCAAGTCCTTGGCCTTGTGGCCCGCCTCGACATCGCGCGGGTCGGCGGCTTTCACCATCTGCCAGAGCGCGATGGCCTGCTTATAGTCGCCGCGCTTCTCGAACAGCCGGGCAAGCGCCCGGTTGACCGTGGCGTCCTTGGGGTTCTTCTGGCGGGCCTCATTCAAGGTGAACACGGCCAGGTCGAGCAAGCCGAGCGCGTCGAACGCCTCGGCCTGGTCCATCTGCACCCCGGCGTCCCAGGGGTTCTTGCCGAGCACGTTCTCGGCGGCCTCGATCAGGGTCAGGTAGTCGCGCTTGGCCTTGGCGGTTTTGACTCGGGCTTTGAGTTTCGGCACGCTAAAGAAGGCGAACCGGCTGCCGCGCAGGTTGTTGTTGTACTTCTCCTTCTGCGCCTGCCGCAGTGCCTTGCGGTAGGCAAAGTTGGCGGGGTCGAGCTTGCAGCACGTTCGCAAGAGCGAAATGGCGTAGTCGTGGTCGCCGGTGGCCACCACTTGCCGCGCGCGGTCGTAGTTGTCCTGGGCCACACGCTTGGTTTCGGGCGTGGGGGTTGGGACGGTCGGGGTCGAACGAGTCGCCATTTCGCACCCACGGCACTGGGTTCAGGAGAGTTCGCGCCAGTAGTTGTAGCATAGGCACGCGGCGGCTAAAATCACCCGCCGGGCCAACTTCACCAAACCCACACACGACGAATTGGGGCCGACTCGTGCCGGTCGAACCCGCCGGGGCCGAGTCGATCCGCGCCGCGGCGGCGATCCTGCGCGCGGGCGGGCTGGTCGCGTTCCCCACCGAAACCGTCTACGGCCTGGGCGCCGACGCACTGGACCCCGCGGCGGTGGCCGGCATCTACGCCGCCAAGGGGCGCCCGGCCACCAACCCCGTGATCGTGCACGTGCTCGGCGCGGACGCCACCCGCCGCCTGGTGGCCGAGTGGCCGGAGCGCGCCGCCCGGCTCGCCGAAGCGTTCTGGCCCGGCCCCCTGACACTCGTGCTGGCGAAGTCGCACCTCGTGCCCGAGATCGTCACCGCCGGGGGGCCGACGGTGGCGCTGCGCTCCCCCGCGCACCCCGTCGCCCGCGCTCTGCTCGAAGCGTGCGGGCTGCCCCTGGCCGCGCCGAGCGCCAACAGAAGCGGCATGCTCTCGCCGACCACCGCGGCGCACGTCGAATCTAGCTTGGGCGAGCGGGTGCCAATGATCTTGGACGGCGGGCCGTGTGCGGGCGGGATCGAATCGACGGTACTCGATCTCACCGGCCCCGCCGCGCGCGTGCTGCGGCCGGGGCTAGTCGGCGTCGCGGAACTCGCGGCAGTCTTGGGCGAGGCGGTCGGACTTGGCGCGGCGCACGGCGGGGCGGGGCCGCTGATGTCGCCGGGGCTGCTGGCGAGCCACTACGCCCCGCGCACGCCGCTTTATCTGGGGGAATCCGAGGCCGAGTGCCACGCGCACATGGCCCGGCACCCCGGCGCGGTGTGGTACTCCTACCCCGACGACCCGGCTTCGGTCGCCCGGCACTTGTACGAAGTGCTGCACGAATTCGACGCCGACAGCTACCCGGCCATCGTGATGCTCCTGCCCCCAAACCGCCCCGAGTGGGCGGCGATCCGGGATCGATTAAGGCGCGCGGCGGCGCGGTTGTAAGTCGGGTGCGGGGAATGGATGGGGTCAAGTAGAGATTTGGCGCCCGTTCTCTAATCGGGCGCGGAGGGCTGTTCGCTGTCGGTCGATATATTCCCCTGGACCTGCCACGGTAAACGTGGTAATGTGCCGCAGTTGCCGCTACTTCTAGGATGCAGTTCCGTGACAGTTCAGCCTAGCCTTTTTCCATTGTCGGATGTTGACTCCGAGTTCGACGGCAATGTCGGCCGCAATAGCCTCCGTCTCGAAGAACTTGATATCGGAGATGTGACCTTCGCGGCGGGTCAAACCGAATCAGTGCACCGCTGGTATCGCCTGACCCCGAGCTTCTCCCCTGGGCTGGTGCGGTACTTCATCAAAGAGTTTGGAGTCGGACGTGACTCCTTAGTACTTGACCCATTCAGTGGTCGCGGCACGACGGCAATTGAGTGTCAGAAGCACGGGGTGCGAGCAATCGGGTTCGAGATCAACCCACTGTTACAGCAGGTGGGGTGCTACTCGTTGACGTGGCAGAGATACGCGTCCGAAGCCTTCGACCGCTACTTGACGATGGTAGCGGGATTGCTCAAAAAGTATCGAGACTCTTCTGTCGAAACCGTCGCCGGCGAGTTAGGTATACCTGTCCCAGACATCCACGATGTTTTCCGCTGGTGGCAACCTGCTGTTCTGCGTGATCTGCTGGTAGCGAAGGCGTGCGCTCGTGAGTCCCAGTTCGCAGTAATCGAGCGGCCGCTGTGGCTTGCGCTAACGGAAACGAGTTTGGCTTGTGCCAATATCCATCGTAATCACCCGACGATCACATTTGACGACGATCATGACCGTGAAATCAATGTCTACGCCGAACTGCGACGCGAAGTGGCCGAAATCGCAGAAGATGTTCATAAGTTGACCGACGAGCAGATTTTGTGTAGTGATATGTGCGAGGTCTGGTTGGAGGATGCA
>CAXTPM010000227.1:6187-7794 GCA_964245865.1 uncultured Fimbriiglobus sp.
CACCCCCGTCTGCTCGATCGGTGACGCATGTCATTACCTCACCACCGTACCCGAACCGGTACAGCTACGTTCACCAGACCCGGCCACAACTTCACTTCATGGATGTTCTAAAAAGCCGCCGGTGCGCTACGGACATTGATCTGAAAGCAATCGGCGGGACATGGGGGGCAGCAACCTCGATGTTAGTCAAAACGCTTATCCAGCCATCAGGTCGCCTTCGGCCGCTACTCTCGTACTGGGATGAGCTAAGTGGAAAAAGCGTGCTAATGTGTAACTACGCAACAAAATATTTCCTGGACCTCGACCGGCATCTTGGTAGCTTGCGACCCTTGTTGACACAGGGAGCAAGATGCGCTTACGTGGTCGGTAACTCGCGCTTGTCAGGTGTGGAGATTTATACAGAGACGATTCTGGCCCGGCTGTTTCAGCTAAATGGCTATGAAGTCGAGAAACTCGTTGTCTTCCGCAAGCGAGGTGGTAGGAAACGTCTCTATGAAACAACGGTAATCGCTAGAGCTTAGCAAGCGCGGCGGCAATGGGAGCCGAAAGCTGCCCCCTATGTGTTTGCATAAACGAGTACAGGTCGAAACCTGTTAGAGTATTAACAAATGTAAACGTTTCTTTGCCCTCAAATAAATTCCAGCTTTTCCGAAGTCGTACCACAGGACTCTTCAGGGAAGTGTTGCAGAAAATGAGCATGACCGGGACAATGTCCGCAACTTTGAGAGCCAACGCCATATCCCAGTCAGCTTGGATTCGCTTTGCGTCTCCGATCTGGTAACAAGATCGGACTTCGAACGCTATGCCCTGTGCTTGCTGCGCCCAGTTGTGCGGGAGCGGAAGGTCGAGGTTGCCGATGCGCTCTTTTGGTAGCAGACCGTCGGTCGAGCGGGTCTGAGTACGATTACCAATGGCTACGTCCACGGCAAAGGACAGGTCGGCCGCAGACAAATCGAACCGGCAAGTAAGAAGATACTGAAACATTTCCTCATACATGCTGCCGATTTTGCGGTGGAGCGAAGTGATAAGATTTCCGCCAATTCTAGCAGTTACGTACCGGGCGTCACTAAAACCGAACGCTGCAAAAGCAGGGTCATTGGCGATCCGATCAGCGAATGCATCGCGGTCATTGACACCCGCAAAGTTTTGATACGGGTTGTATTTTGCGATCATGCCTAGGTGCCTATCGGCCATCGCTAAGAGTACATCGCGGTTCGGCTCAGTCGGCATGGTCGGTCTCTGGAATCAGTTCGGTAAGGGAACAGCCAAGAGCGCGAGCCAACTTGGCGAGCGTCACAACGGTCACGTTTTTCTCGCCTCGCTCAACGGCCCCAACGTACGTGCGATGGAGACTTGACAACTCTCCGAGCTCTTCTTGCGATAATCCGGCTGCGTATCGCCGGGCGCGAACTCTCTCAGCGATGATGGTCGCTAGTCGCGCTTCGGGCGGAGGGACTTGTTGACTCACAATCTCAGCTTGACTGGATCGCTCGCAACTATCTACAGCCTAAAGATAGCATCCGCTGAGGTGCATCTGGACTCGATGGTCGGTGCCATAGTGCGAATGTCATTTTTCATAACCGCCCTTACAAAAACCCCCTCGCCCC
>CAXTPM010000228.1:0-7792 GCA_964245865.1 uncultured Fimbriiglobus sp.
AGCCGCGCCGCGGTTGTGGATGTCGCGCAGGAGGTCCGCCGTGGCCGCGTCGGGCTTCGGTTCTTGGGCGAATGCGGGGGTTGCGGTCCACAGGAGTGCCGCGAGCAGGCCGACGAGACGCATGGCGATGACCCCAGGCCGGGCGGCGGGCGACTGCGCTGATTTTAGGCGCGCCGTCGGGCGGGGGCTAGCGGAAGCCGCGCCGGAGTCGCCCCAAGGGTTCGGGCGCCGGGCGTGCGACCGGACCCGCCGACGAGTCTTACCCGACGCCCCTCGAATAGCCCCGAGTCGCCGAGAGCGTGGAACTCCGCGACGGTCCAGCGCTTCGGGCGCGGGCCACCGGCGAGGGGTGCGGCGGGAGTCGGGGCGGGTGTGGCGAGTGCGGTCACGGGCTGCCTCCTGGGGTCGCTGGCAGTGTACGGCCCGCCACCGTGTCGGCGAACTCGGAGCGCAGACGCCGGCGCACGGCGACCGCGCCGGCCCGGTCCCCCGCGGCGTCGAGCGCGTCGGCGTACTGCGCTAGTACAGACGCCAGCGCGGCGCGGTCGTCGGGTTCCGTCGCCCCGTCGCGCAGCGAGACAACCTCGCCGAGCAGGTCGCGCCGCGCGGCCGGGTCGAGCGCGCCGCCGGCACGGCGGACGTAGCCCTCGACCTGCCCGGCGAACTCCGACGGCGAGCGGCGGACGATCTCCATTTCCGACGAGCCGGCCGGGAAGACGCGCGGGCCGAGCGCGCGGATGGCGGCGTGGTTCTCCCGCACTTCCGCCAGCTCAGGGGCGGTGCGCGGCTCGCGCAGGCAGCCGTTCAGGTTGGCGAGAACCCACAGTACCTCGTGAGCCGGGACCGCGTTGCGGACCAGCTCGTACTCCGCGCGGAACAGCGGCCGGGCGTCGCCGGGGCGCCCGGCGCGCACGAAGGCCACCGCCGCCGCGTCCAGCCGCCGGGCGCGCTCGCGCGGCGTCAGCCCCTGCGCCTCGGCCGCGACGCGCAGGCGCTCCCCGAACCCGGCGAACACCTCGGGCGGCAGTCCGCCTTGCTCGACGCGGCGGATATCGGCGTTGACTAAGTAGCGCTCGCGCAGGGATTGACCGACGAACGCCAGCGGCACGCCGACGGCTAAAAGTGCGGCGAGGGCGATTGCTAGGCCGAGTGCCCACTTGGCGCGGGGTCGCATCGCGTCACTCCTGATAACGGGCCGAGGCAGTAGTCGAGACGAGGGCCGGGTAGCGCCGGACGCACTCGGACAGGGTCGGATATCCTGGCCGCAGTTCGGGGGTGCCGTACCAGCAAACGACCTCACCGGCACGGAACTCGTCGGCGTCGGCCAGGCACAGTCCAAGAACCGGACAAAAGATGTCGTCCGCGACAAAGAACAGTGGCCAGCGAGGGCGCGAACCGCTGTAGTCCTCGGCCATCTGTACCAGTCCGGCCAAATCGAGGTATTGCGTGATGAGCACCGGACATCTCCCGTAGTTCCAGTCCCAGCAATACTGCGCGCCGTTGAACTCTGACACCAGCTCGCGCAGCTCATCCGGCAGCGCGAAGCCCAGCGCCGCCTCCGCAGCCGCAATCTCCTCGGCACTCGCCGGCGGGCCGAACTCGTACCAGTCCCGCCGCAGGGGTGCCGGCGGCAAGTTCGCCTCGAACAGCAGCTTCCACGGCACGCCGCGCTGCACCACCGCGAGCCAGTCATCCGTGAACTCGCCGCGCATCTGCTGCAACTTCGCCACGGCCACCGTGCGGTCGGGGCACGCGGCCCACCCGGCCGCGGCGCACAACTCGCGCAGGTACTCGCCGCGCGGGTCGGCGCGTTCGTCCAAGAAGTCGGCGTACACCAGCCGCGCGAGGCCGGAGCGCGGGTCGGCGGCGATCGCGGCGAGGAAGCCGGCGTCGGCCATGACCGCGTGCCCCTAGCTAGCAGCGTGGTGGACCTTCTTGAAGTGCTCGGCCACGCGCTCCATCGAGACGTGCCAGCCGCAGTCGTCGCACGCCGGCACCGTCGGGTAGCACTTCGCGCAGTAAAAGGGGCCGCCGCGCAGGAACTGCTCGACGCGCTTGCGCTCCCCAACGGGGACCGCCTCGGCGCTCATCGGCACCTCGACGGCCGTCTTGCACTTGTCGCAGGGTCGCCTGTTCTGCTCGGCCAGCACCGGCTTGTAGTGGTCGTGCAACCCCTTGGGCACCACGCCGGTGCCGGTACAGAGCGGGCAGGTCATGCCGAACTGGGCGAGGATCGCCTTGCGGATGAAGTCGGACTTGTTGGGCAGGTCGTTGAGAAACTGCGCGAGTTCTTCTTCGACCTTGAACGCCACGATCTCGGACTTGTTCGACTTGCGGGCCATCGGCGCGGTCCTGCGGCGTGCGGGGCGGTCTGCCCATCTTACGGCCGGGGCGCGGGGGGGGGCAAGGCGAAAGCCCAGGGACGGCCGTCCCTGGGCTTCGGTGCGGTAGCGGCAGCCGAACCCTACTTGTCCGCCTTCTTCGGTTTCTTAGCCGCGAACTTGACCTCGGTGAGTTTGTCGCCCTCGAGCTTGAGGTCGATCACCTTGGGGAGCTTCTTGCCCTGGAGCTTCTTGTGGGCGTCGTCGAGCGTGAGTTCGGCGTCGCCGTCGAAGAACTTGACCTTGTCGGTGAGGACGTGGACGACTTCCTTCTCGCCCGCGCCTCCCTTGAGTTTGACCTCCTTGACGGTGAGTTCCTTCTTGGCGGCGTCGTACTTGACGACGCGCACCGGGGACGCTCCGGCGAGGGCGGCACTGAAGAGCACGGCAACTAGGGCGGCGAGCATCGGGCGCATGGCAAATCTCCTGCGAAATCGGGCGGGGTGAACTCGGGCGGGCCTGGTATGATGAACCCCGCCCCCGGCGCGCGGTTCCGCACTCCGGGCGAGAAAATCCGCCGGGACTCGCGCCATGACCCGCCTGCTACTCGCGGCCCTGCTGGCCTGCACGCTCGCCGCCTTCCAGCCGCCCGAAGAAGAAGAGCGCCCGCCGGCAAAGCCGGCCCCGGCCGCGCCCCCCGCGCCGACGAAGCCCGCCGAGGCGGCCCCGGACCCCGCGCCGGCGGCGAAGCCCGAGGGGGCGGCGCAGGAAGCCCCGGCGCAGACCACCACGCGGCTGCCGGACTTGGCCCGCGAGGCCACTTCGCAGACTTCGCCGAAGGTCAAGGCGTTCCTAAAGCGCTACGAGGTCGCGCACGATGTCGTGACCGACCGCCGGGGCCGGACCCTGCGGGTGAACCCGGTGCCCCTGGTGTGGGGCAAGGACAAGTTCCCCGCCGAGTTCGGCGCGATCCCGCTCGACGAGGAGAACCGGCCCCAAGAAGTAGTCGCGCTCAAACTCGCCGGCGTCCAGGGGATCGAGCACTTCGAGCAGAACGTGCTGTTCGACTTGGCCAACCTCCTCAAAGACGAGTCGCCGGGGCTGCCGGCCCGCCCGGCGCGCCTGGCCCTCGCGGAGAAGGTGCTGAGCGAGGTCTACCTGTTCCACGGCTCGGCGCGCGAGTCGAACCGCCGCCGCGGCAAGAGCTGGGACGCGGTGCAGAAGGCCCTCGCCGAACGGCTCGTCGCGGTAAGACTGGAGCGCCTGAAGCTGTTCGCCGACGCGAAGGACTTCGCCCAACTCGCGTCGAACTCCAAGCGCTACCTCGAACTCTACCAGTCCCAGGCCGGCGTGGCCGAGCAGGTCGTCACGCTGCGCCTCGCCGAGGCCGAGCAACTGGTGAAGTCCGACAACCCCGCCGACCTCGAGCGCGCGCGGAACCTGCTGGGCGAGTACGAGAGCCGCTTCCCCCAGGGCAGCGCCCCGGCGGCGCTCGCGGTGCGCAAGGTGCTCGCCGACAAGGCTCGGGCACTCATCGCCGAGGCCCAGCGCCTCAGCGAGACCGACCGGACGGCCGCGCGCAACCTGCTGAACACCGCCGAGGCGCTCGACCCCGAGAGCGAGAAGCTGCGCGCCGCCCGCAGCGAACTCCGCGCCGGCTACCCCACACTCGTGGTCGCGGCGCGGCAGCGGCCCGAGTTGATGTCCCCGGCGCTCGCGCGCTTCGACAGCGAGCGCCAGGCGGTCGAACTGATGTTCGAGCCGCTCTTGGATGCGGTCCCCGACGAGACCGCCGGGCAGCGCTACGAACCCCAACTCGCCGCGGCCCTGCCGGGCGCCGGGGCGGGCCTGCGCGAAATCCAACTCGCGGGGCCGGCCAACTGGAACCTCGACGGCGCGGGCGCCGTGCGCGCCGCGGATGTCTCCGGCACCGCGCGCCTCCTGCGGCGAATCCCCGGCACCTGGAGTGCGGATCGCTTGCAGTGGCTCGCCGACCCCGGCACCGACCCGGCCGACCCCACGCGCCTCCGGCAGCGCCTGACCCTGGGGCACCCCGACCCGCGCTCACTCCTGGGCGGCAAAATCCTCCCCGCGAGTTGGCTGCTCGCGCGGATCAAGCGCGCCGACGACCCCGACTTCGCCCGGAAGCCCTTCGGCAGCGGCCCGTACCGCCTGCTCGCCGAAGCGCCGAAGCCCGGCGCCCCGCCCGGCGATGTCGTCTTCGTGGCCAACCCGAGCTACGCGCGCCGGCCGGGGAAGGCCAACACCCCGCGCATCCGGGAAGTCCGCTTCACGCCACTCGAAGCGCTGAAAGACCCGCCCGGCGAGTTCCGCACCGGCAAGCTGCACGTGCTCACCGACGTGCCGACGCGCGAGCTGGTGCGCTACGCCGCCGACAACAACCTCACCAACAAGGTGCGCCTCGTCACCGCCGCCGACCCGAAGCGCGTGCACGTGCTGATGGTCAACCACCGCAACCCCGCGCTGCAGAACCCCGACATCCGCCGCGGCATCGCCCTGGCGGTGAACCGCGAGAAGATCGTGGAGACCGTGTTCCGCAGCGCCGACCGCCCCGAGGTGAGGCACGCGGCGATGACCGGCCCGTTCCCGCCGAACAGTTGGGCGACGCCGAAGGGCAAGCCCGCGCTGGACCAGCGCGAGTTGGGGGCGGCTAAGATTCGCGGCTACCTCGCCGCCGGCGCCGCGTCGGCCACCTCGCTGACGCTGCTCTACCCGGCCGGCGACCTCGAAGCCGACCTCGCGTGCAGCATGATCCGCGACCAGATTCAGCCGCTGACCGCTGCTGACGAGCGCAAGTTCACGCTCACCATCCAGCCGGTGAGTCCCGCCGAGTTGTTCCAGCGCGTCCACGTCGAGCACCGCTACGAACTCGCGTACTGCCCGCTCGACTACCCCGACAGCTTCGCGCCGCTCACGCTCATGAGCCTGCTCGACCCGACCGCCGCCGGCCCCCTGGGCCGCAACGCGCTGGGCTACCTCGGGCCGAACACCACGCCCACCGACGCCGACTTGCGCCTCGGCCAGACGCTCTCCGAACTCAGGAAGCACCGCGACTTCGCCGGCCGGCTGGTGCCACTCGCCGAGAAGCTGCACCAGCAGTTCAACGACGCGATGCCGTTCGTCCCCCTGTGGCAACTCGACCGGCACATGATTATTGCGCGCGGCGTGCAGGTGAGCTTCCCCGGCCAGGCGGAAGCCGCCGACCCGCGCCGGCTGGACTTCACGCGGCTGTTCCAGGGCGTGGAGCAGTGGCGGGTGGAGTAGCGGGCGCGGGGCACACCAACCCTGGGGAGTTGCCGTGACGAAAGCCGACCTCGACCGTCTCGAAGCCGCCCTCGGCGTGGCCCTCCCGGCGAGCTACCGCACTGCCGTGGCCGACGCGCCCGAACCCGGCGACTCGGTCGGCCCAACGTGGGACGATGCTGACGCGCTCGTCGAACTCAACTTGCGGCTGCGGCGCGAGTGGCCCGACTGGCCAGAGTGGCTGGTGGCGATCGGCCAGAGCGACGGCGATCCGTGCGGCGCCGCCATCGACGCCCGCGACCCCGACGCACCGGTGTGGCACCTGAAGCGCATGGGACTGGGGCCGGACAGCGGCCCAACGGGAGAGACATTTGCAGCGCGGTTCGCGCAGGAGCGAGAGGACTTTGAAGTTGGCAAGTTGTTGGCGGCGCAGTCGAGGGGCGAGTTGCGGGCGCTGGCAGTGTGGCTAGCGCTGGCGGCGCTCGCAGTGCCAGCGTATTACCTCTGGGCGCGACTTCGGTAAGCTGGCCCGGCGGACTAGGCCGACCCGAACGGGGGGACTGCCGGGCACGTCACTTCCGGGCGGGCGGGGGCGCCCGCCGCGGCGGTCGGGCGCGGCCTGGGTTCTTAAGGCATCGCGGCGCGCGTCCGCCGCGGTTGCCCCGAGCCACCGCCCGCGGTCAGGGAAACTCCCCTCCTCCCCCGCCCCGCCGCGAGCGCCGCATGCCCACCCCCATCGCCCGCGCCGCCTGGCCGGAACTCACGAAGCGCCTGCACACGTTCGCGCCCGAGGCGTTCAACCCCGACGGCCAGGTGTTGAACCTGGTGGACGGCGCCTGGGGCCACCCCGGCCGGGGCAAGCCGTTCCTGTCGTCGGTCGATGGCACCGCACTCGGCTCGTACCCGATGCTCGACCTGCCGAGTGCCGCGCACGCGGTCAGGTTCGCCGCCGACGAGGGCAAGGCTTGGGCGAAAGTCCCCCTGCCCGAGCGGCAGAAGCGCGTGACCGAGTGCGTGGCCGAACTCCGCAAGGAGCGCGACCTCTTAGCCCTCTCGCTCGTGTGGGAGATCGGCAAGCCGTACCAACTGGCGCTCGTGGACGTGGACCGGTGCCTCGAAGGGGTCGAGTGGTACGTCGGGCAGATGCCCGAACTCATGCACGGCCGCGCGCCCCTGGGGCTGGTGTCGAACATCGCGTCGTGGAACTACCCGATGTCGGTGCTGATGCACTCGGTGCTGGTGCAGGTCCTCTGCGGCAACGCGACGATCTCCAAAACCCCCTCCGATGGCGGCCTCTTTTGCCTCACCGCCGCGTGCGCGATTGCCCGGCGCTGCGGGCTGCCGGTGAGTCTCGTGAGCGGCTCGGGGAGTCAACTCAGCGAGGCACTCGTACTCGGGGATGATGTCGATTGCCTGGCGTTCGTCGGCGGCAAGAGCAACGGCCGCGAGATCGCCGCCCGCCTGACCAGCCGCACCAAGCGCTACATGCTCGAGATGGAGGGCGTCAACGCCTACGGCGTGTGGAACTTCTCCGACTGGCCCGGCCTCGCGGCCCAAATGCGCAAGGGATTCGACTACGGCAAGCAGCGCTGCACCGCGTATGTGCGCTGGGTGGTCCAACGATCGCTGCTGCCGAAGTTCCTCGAAGCCTACTTGGGCGTACTGGGGTCGATCCGCGTCGGGCACCCGCTGCTCGCGGAGACGCCCGGCGGCGAGCCGCCGGTGCTCGAAATCGGCCCGCTCATCAACTCGGCGAAGGCCGAACTGCTCTCCGGGCTGGTCGGCGAGGCGGTCGGCCTCGGCGGATTACCGGTGTACCAAGGCCAACTCGACCCCGCGCGGTTCCTGCCCGGCCAGGACACCTCCGCGTACTTCGCCCCGGCCGCACTCTTAAACGTGCCGCGCAACAGCCGGCTCTACCACGAGGAGCCGTTCGGGCCGGTCGATACCATCGTGGTGGTGGACCGGCTGGACGAGTTAGTCGCGGAGATGAACGTCTCCAACGGCAGCTTGGTGGCGTCGATCGCCTGCGACGACGCCGCGACCTCGGCGCGGGTGGCGGGCGAACTTCGGGCGTTCAAGGTCGGCGTCAACAAGATGCGCTCGCGCGGCGACCGCGAGGAAGTCTTCGGCGGCATCGGCCAGTCGTGGAAGGGCCACTTCGTCGGCGGCAAGTACCTCGTCAACGCCGTCACGCGCGGCCCGGC
>CAXTPM010000229.1:0-7760 GCA_964245865.1 uncultured Fimbriiglobus sp.
AGATTCCGCTGATTACGGGCGCCACCGGCCAGGTCGAGCGCGAGGAGTTGTACAACCAGTTCCGGCGCGGCGAGGTGCGGCACCTGGTGCTCTCCAAAGTCGGCAACTTCGCCATCGACCTGCCGGACGCCAACGTCTTGATTCAAGTTTCCGGCACGTTCGGCTCGCGCCAGGAAGAAGCCCAGCGCTTGGGGCGCGTGCTGCGCCCCAAGGCCGACGGCGGCACGGCGGCATTCTTCACCGTGGTCACGCGCGACACCCGCGAACTCGACTTCAGCCACCACCGGCAGATGTTCCTCACCGAGCAGGGCTACTCGTACCAGATTTTTGACGAGAGCGAGGTCTTAGGCGGCGCGCGCCAGGCGTCGCACCAGTTGGAGCGCGAGGGGGCGGGGGCGGGCTAGGTGTGATAGTCGGGGGCTGACTCATGGCGGTTGTGTGATATTATGGCTTTGAGCAGGTCGCTTATGGCCCTGACCGGCACTCACTTCGTCCGTACCCTCAGACCCGCCCTCGATACGGCCCGCGAGATTTGGCCGAAACTGCCCGCCGGATGAAGTTGCGGCGGCAAGTATTGAAACTGCGCTGGTGGGGTGGTCGCAGTGACTTGGCCGCGGCGCGGTCGGTCGATTTGAGCTACGAGCCGATCCAGGCGAAGAGTACGATGCCGCTGAGCGCGCCGCCCACCCCAAGATCGCCGCCGCGCTGGACGCCCAGGAGGCCACCTTCGCCGAGCGCCTCGGCGCGGCCATGGAAAAGCGCAACCTCACCCAAACGGCCCTCGCCGGACTCGTCGGGCTGTACCAGTCGGCGATCTCGGTGATGCTCTCGCGCCAGTGCCGCCCGCGGAGGCGCACCGTCGCCAAGTTGGCGACCGCGCTGGGCGTGGCCCCGGCCGGGCTGTGTCCGGCGGCGGGGCATTAGTCGCCCGGCAGGGGCCGCGGCGGCAGCACGCGCAGCCGGTACGGGTGGCCCGGCGCCGGCCCGATCACGCGCAGTAGCCCCCTCTCCTCCTTGTTCCACGCGGCCAGGATGATTTGGGGCGCGGCCTCGAACTGCTCGTCGGTCACGAACGCGCGCTGCTCCCAGACCCAGCCCCGCAGGATCGCCCCCGGCGGGAGCTTCGGCCGCACCTCGACCGTCCACAGCCCGTCGGGCGCCGAGTCCGCCTCCAGCCCCTGCACCCACAGCTTGAACCCCGGCGGCTGCGTCAGGATGCACTCCCAGACCATGCGCAGCTCGACGCCGCCGCTCACCCGGTGCGCCGTCGCCCCGTGCAGCAGGTAGTAGTCGCCGAAGCGCACCCCGCGCGTGGAGGGGGGGGGCAAACTTTATCAGCCGCTCGATCTGATCGGGGTTGACGAAGTGGGAGGCGCCCTGCTCGCCGCGCAGCGCGACCAGCGCCCCGAGGGCTAGCGTGCCGGCGAGGCGGGCGGCGGCGGCGCGGAGGCTCGGGGGGCGGGGTGGGGCGGGCGCGGGCCACAGCCCCACGAGGTACCGCCGCGCGGGCCGCTCCACGAACTCGGACAGCCACCACGCCCCGCCCAGAAGCAGGGCCAGGTAACCCGCGAACACCTGCCAGCCCGGCACGGTGGCGAACTCCGGGCGGTGCGCGGCGAAGTAAATCAGGGGCGCCCAGTGCAGGACGTAGACGCCGAAGCTGATCTCGCCGAGGAACACCGCCGGGCGGGTGGCGGCGAGGCGCGCCAGCGGCCCCCGCCCCCCGGCCACCGCGAGGATCAGGGCCTCGCACGGCAGCGCGGCCAGCCCGCCGCTGGAGTACAGGAAGTACCGCGCCGGCGGGCCGAGCCAACTTATGCCCTCCGCGGCGCGGGAAATGTCGCCGGCGTACCAGGTGGTGGCGGCGCACAGCGCCAGCGCCCCGGCCTCGTACAGGGCCGCGCGGCCGGGGCCGGCCCTGTACGAGGCCGGGGCGCCGCCACACGACCGCCGCCGCCATGCCCAGGGCGAACTGCCAGACCCGGAACAGCGGGTTGAAGTACAGCGCGATCTCGTAGCTCGCGCGCCCCGGCGGCACGGTCGCCGGCCAGTCGAGGTAGTTCACCGCCGCGACCAGCCCTAGCGGCGTAGCCAGCGCCAGCGCCAGCTTCCATCGCCACGAGCGCTCCCAGTTCCGCGCCAGCGGGATGAACAGCAGGTAGAACGTGAATTCCGTTGAGATGCTCCACGACGGCACGTTGTACTGGTAGATCATGCCGCGCGCCGGCACCCACGACTGCAGCATCGCCAGGTGCAGCCCGAGCGAGGCGAGCGCGTCGAACGTCGGCTCGGCCGGTTGCCAGAACAGCCGCCCGTCGAGCAGTGCGGCCAGCGCCAGCCCCGCCAGGTGCGCCGGCCAGAGCCGCGCCACCCGCGCCAGCAGGAACCGCCCCGCCGCCGCCGGCGACTCGATCACCGGGTAAACGTGGGCGAGGATAAACCCCGAGAGCACAAAGAAGAACGTTACCGCGACGCCGCCGAGCGGCAACTCGCCGACGAATTCCTGCCGCAGTCCGAAGGGGCGGCTGAGCTTCAGCCCGTCGATGTGGACGGCCACCACCGCCGCCGCCGCGACGAAGCGCAGCCCCGTAAGGGCTTCGAGCCGCTGCACCTGGACCCGCATGAACCCGCCCCCCGCCCCCGGTGCCGCCCCCGTGCATCGGCGGCGCCGCGCGCCGGACTTGAGGCCGAAGCGCGGCGGGCCAACCGGGGGCGGACTTCATATCCTAGCCCAGTCCGCCCCCGCGCCCACCGCCCCGACTGCGAGCCGATCCGCCGTGAGTGACCCCCCCGCGACCCGACTCGCCGCCAAGCTGCACCGCCGCGTGGTGCTCGTGCTCACCGAGGACTCGGTGCTGGCCGAGGAAATTCTCGCCCGCAAAAAGCTCGCCGGCGAGGTCGCCGGGCGGCTCTCCGAGCGCGCGATCCTGCTGCGCCCCGGCCGCGCGGACGCCGTCATCGACGAGCTGCGCAAGATGGGCCACACCCCCTCGGTGGTCGGGAAACTGCCCCCGGCGCCCGCCGCCAAGGCCGACGCCGCCGAAGTCCCGAACGCCGAAGTTCCCGACACCGACGCCGCCGCGGGGGACATCCAGTGAGCGTGCCGCCCGCTGTTTTGGACCTCGCCGCCGCCCGCTACCGCACCGCGCTCGAGCGCTACGCCGAGCCGCTCTTGCGGCAAGTCGTGGCCAAGCTCGTACAGCCGCGCACCCTGATCCCGGCCGACGAACTCGCCGAGCGCTGCGGCCAGACGGTCGCCAACCCGCCGGTGATCGACCGGCGGTTACGCGACCTCACCCCGGCGGCGCGGGCGATCCTCACCTGGTGCGGCCTCAGCCGCGTGCCCGAGTGGAAGGTCGGCCACCTGGTCTTGGCGCTGGCGTCGCTGGGGCACCACGAGGGGATGGCGCCGATCCTGGAACTCCTGAACCAGGGCTTGCTCGTCCCGGCCGCGCCCGACGCCGCCCCGATCGAGCACTTCGAGGCGTGGCTCGGCACCCCGCCGGGCACCCTATCCGCATCCGTGTGGGTCCACCCGTCGGTGGCGCTGCGGGCGCGCGGCGAGGGGTTCACGTTCCCCGAACTCGCCACGGTGCCGGCCGGGGGCGCGACGCTGCGCCAGAGCGACGGCCTCGACTGGCCGCTGAGGCTGGCACTCGTGTGGCAGCAGGTCGCGCTTGCCCCGATCCGCCGCACCGCGTCGCGCACCTTGTTCAAGCGCGACCTCGAAAAGTACAAGACCGACCCCTTGCTGAGTGCCCCGACGCCCGACCAGCCGTCGCCGGCGCCGGAGCCGGGCGTCTTGGCGCTGGTGTGGGCCGAGGCGGCGGGCGTCGTCGGCGAGCGCGACGGATTCCTGGTGTCGCTGCCGTTCCCGCCCGAGTGGGGCGCGGGCCTCTGGCCGTGCCTGACGCAGTTGGCCTCGGCGCTCGCGCGCATCGAGACCTGGGACGCCGGGGCGGGCTACGCGCCCCCGGAGGAGGAACTGTCCGCCGCCCCGACTGCCATGCTGCTCACGCTGTTCCTACTTTCGAGCATCCCGGCGGATCGCCTGGTGCCGCTCCAACCGCTCGCCGACTGGCTCTGGGACAAGCACCCCTCCTGGCAGGGGCGCGTCAGCAAGCTCGCGCCCACCCTCGTGCGCCAGCGCGGCCTCGGCTGGGTCGAGTCGTTCCTCTTGGGCGTGGCCTACCCGCTCAAGCTAGTCGAGTGCGGCAAAGTCGAGGGCGACTGGTGCGTGCGGCTCACGGACTTCGGCCGGCACACCTTCGCCCAGGGGGCCGAGCCGCCGGCGCCCCTGACCACGCCGCAGGCGCTCCTGGTGCAGCCCAACGCCGAGATTCTGGCGTACCGCCAGGGACTCACGCCCGCCTTGATTAGCCGCCTGACGCGCATCGCCAAGTGGAAGGCGCTCGGCCCGGCGTGTACGCTGGAACTCACCGCCGAGACGACCTACCACGGCCTCGAAAGCGGCCTGACGATGGCGGGGATGCTGCAAACGCTCAACCAGCACGGCATGAAGACCGTGCCGGCCACGGTGGTCGATCTCCTGCGCCGGTGGTCCGACAAGCGCGACCGCATCAGCGTCTTCCCGAGCGCGACACTCGTGGAGTTTCAGTCGGCGGCGGACCTGGACACGGCGATCGCGCGGGGCGTGGTGTCGATCCGCGTCACCGACCGCATCGGCCTGACCGACGAGGGGCGCGAGCCGGACTTCAAGCAACTGCGCCTGGTGGGGAACCGCGACTACGAGACGAAGCCGCAGCAGTGCGTGAAGGTCGGCCCCGACGGCGTGACCCTGACCATCGACACCGCCGTGGCCGACTTGCTGGTGGAGGCCGAGTTGCCCCGCTTCGCCGACCTGATCCCGCGCGACCCGCCGGGGGTCCGGCGCTACGCGGTGACGCCGGCGACGCTGAAGCGCGGCATGGGCCTCGGGCTGACCGTCGTGGAACTCGACGCCTGGTTCCACGCCCGCAGCGGCGCCGCCCTGCCGCCCGCGATCCGGTTGCTCGCGCCCCCGGCGGCGACTAGCCCCGCGTGGGAGGTCGAGCGCCTGCTGGTGGTGCGGCTCCCCACCGAGTCGCTGGCGGACGGCGTGGCGCAGTACCCCGCCACCGCCGAGTTCATCGCCGAGCGCCTGGGGCCGAAGGCACTCGCGGTCGAGCCGTCGGACTTCGCGGAACTCAAGGAAGTTTTGGCGAGTCTCGGGATTGCGCTTGGCGACGACCCCGGCTAGCGCGGTATACTCTCACCAGAGTGCCGCGCGCCGCCCGGTGGAGTCAAGCCATGTCCGAAGTCGCCGTGAACCTCGCCCCGATCGTCCGGCGCGCCCAGCGGCGCCTGTTCGGCCAAGCCCTAGTGGTGCGCCTGCCGGCGTCGCTCGCCGCGGGGTGTGCGATTGCCGCGGTCGGGCTGGCGCTCGCGCCGCAGGTGGGCACCGCCCCGCAAATCGAGGCGTACCGCTGGCCGGCCGTCGGGGTACTGCTTGCCCTCGCGGCAATCGCCGGGGTGTGGTGGAGCTACCGCGTGACCCCGGCGAAGCCGCGCGTGGCACTCGAAGTCGATGCCCGCTTCGGCCTCAACGAACGCCTGACCACCGCGATGGGACTCGACGCCGACAGCCGCGCCACCCACGCCGGGCAGGCCGTGCTGGCGGACGCCCAAGCCAAAGTCGCGGCGATCCGCGTCGCCGACCAGTTCCCCGTCAAGCCGCGCTGGGTGAGCGCGAGTGTCGTCCCCGCCGCCGCCTTGCTGGTACTGCTCGCGCTCTACCCGGCGACCGAACTCGCCAAGCTCGTCGCCGGCGAGCCGGCCACTTTGCGTACTGAGGAGGCCGCGAAGATCGCCGAAGCCGCCAAGGCCGACCAGCCGAAGCCCGCGCCCAAGAACGAAGTCCCCAAGCTCCAGCCGAAGACCGAGGCCGGCAAGCAGATGGCCGACATGGAGCAGCAACTCAACCAGTTGATTCAAAAGTACGACACCGACAAGGACCGCGACTCGGCCGAGAAGCTGCGCGAGAAGGTGACGGAACTGACCGCCGCGGAGGAGAAGGTCAAGCAGCAGAACAACAAGCAACTCGAAAAGCTCGAACGGCTCGAACAACAGCTTCAGCAACTCGACCGGCTCGACAAGGACGAGGACTTCAAGGACGGCCCCGCCAAGAAGCTGCAAAAAGACTTGCAGAAGGGTGATCTAAAGAGCGCCAAGCAGGAGCTCGACCAGCTCAAGAAGAAGGCCCAGGACAAGTCGCTGACCAAGGACGACCAAGAAAAGCTCATCAAGCAGCTCGACAAACTCAAAGATCAGATGGAGAAGTCGCAGAAGAACAAGGAGCGCGAGGAGAAGCTGAAGGACTTGGCCAAGAAGGCGCGCGAGGCCGGCAAGGAGCAGGACGCCGAGACGCTCGAGCGCGAACTCAAAGAATTGCAGAAGGACTCACAGGAGTCCGCCGAGGCCGCGAAGGACTTGAAGGAGAAGTTCCAGAAGGCCAAGGACGCGCTCGAGAAGGGCGACTTCGAGGAGGTGGCCAAGGAACTCGAAGCGGCCGCAAAGTCGCTCGAGCAGACCGGCGACGAAGTTCAGGATTTAGAGCAGGCCGAGGAGTTCTTGCAGCGACTCAAGGAAGAGCGCGAGAAAGCGTGCAAGAAGTGCAAGGGCGATGGCAAGGACGATGAACTCGACCCCAAGGAATCCGACGACGCGGAGTTCACTGAGTTCGGCCGCATCGGCAAGGGTAGCCGCAAGGAGAACAAGGACGCCAAGTCGAACTCGCAGGCCGAGCGCATCCGGGCATTATTCGACCCGCGCGGCAAGAAGACTTACGGCGGCGCCATCAAGGGCCAGGCGTTCAAGGGCGCGAGCGTCGGCGAACTCGGCCCCGCCATCGTCAACGCGGCGCAGGACGCCCCCGCTGCCGCCGACAGCCAGCGCCTGCCGCGCGACGCGAAGCAGACGGTGCGCGAGTATTTTGAGGTAATCGGCGGGCAGAAGCCGTAGTAGAGATCGGGAGAAGAGATTAGGTGCCAGTAGACACGAAGGCCCGTCGACGGTCGTCGGCGGGCCTTTTATTGCGCCGTGAAGTGGCTTGGGCGTGTGCCGAAAAAAAACCGGGCCGCCAACGGCCTCTCCCTCCGTTGGCGACCCGGTTGTTTGTGGCTTTCGCCGCACTACCCTAAAGCGCACGGCGTGCCAAACTCCACTCTCGCCGCGCCGGACCTTGCCGAACGCCATAAATCGTAGGGTTTGCGTGGCCAAAAATTGTTGCCGGCCGAGCTAATGCAGTGCCGTTACTCGCCCGCCCCTTCGGCAATTGCTGCCACGGAACCGGGCAGACTCGGCTTGGTGCCGATGCCCCGGAATACCGGCAGGCCGCGCTTGATGGCGTAAATCTCCCGCCGGGTGCGGCCGTGGGGCGAGTCGGGCCAGCGGCCGATGCGCTCGTGGAACTCGAAGAACTGCGGCATCAGTTCCTGAATGACCTTCCAGTACCCAGGGCTGTCGGTCTGAATGATGACGCGACCGCCGGGACTCAAGGCGGCGCGGACTAGCTCCAAGAACTCCGGCGAGATCAGCCGCCGGTGCCGCTCGGCCGGGTCGTGGTACGGCTGCGGGTGGTAGATGGCGACTTCGGCCACCGAACCCGGCGCGACGTACTTGGCTAGCAGTTCGGAGTTGCCGAGCACTGCGAACTTCAGGTTCCGCAAGCCCCTCTGGTTGCCGCGTTTGCGGGCATAGCGGAGCACAACGGGGAGGATATC
>CAXTPM010000230.1:0-7730 GCA_964245865.1 uncultured Fimbriiglobus sp.
ACGAGTGCAGGCGCACCCGGTTGTAGAACACCTCGACGTACTGAATGGCACTTCCCGAAGAGGTAAAGCCAGCGTCCGCCGGGGGATAGGCGCGGGGCCGGGCTCTAGACATCCCCATGAGCCGTTGACGGTGCGTCTGGTGGGCTAAGATGCCCCCGAGGAGCCAAGCCATGACCGCACCGACCGAGCCGGCCGACCGCAAGATCTACGCCGACGAGTTCCGCCGGGCCGCCGTCGGCCTCCTGGCGACCGAGGGGACTACCATCGCGGCGGCCGCCCGCCGGCTCGGCGTCAACCCCGAGGTGCTCCGCGAGTGGAAGCGCCGCTACGCCCCGGCAGCCCCCGCGGCCGCGCCGGCCGCCGAGCCCGACCTGGCCGCCGAGGTCCGGCGCCTCCGCGAGCAGGTCCGCCAGCTCACGATGGGCCGCGAAATCCTAAAAAAAGCGGCCACCTTCTTCGCCAGGGAGTCGGCGTGAGGCTCCGCTTCGTGGACGACTCGAAGGGCACCTGGCCCGTCGCCGCACTCTGCCGCAACCTGGGCGTGACCCCGGCCGGGTACTACGCCCGGCGGGGCCGCCCGGCCTCGACGCGTGCGCGAGCGAACGCCACGCTAGCCGCTGAGGCCAAGGCGGCGTTCGCCGACCCGAAGGGGCGGTACGGCAGCCCACGATTGCACCGCGCCCTGCTCGCCCGCGGCGTCCGGTGCTGCGTCAACTCGGTGGCCAAGGCCATGAGGGCGCTGGGGCTGGCGGCGCGCCGCCCCCGACGGCGGCCGCAGCCGCCTGGGTCCAGCGGGGCCGGGAGCGGCGCCACGCCGAACGCCCTCGACCGCCAGTTCGCAGCGGCGAGGTGCGACGACAAGTGGGTCAGCGACATCACGGCCATCGCGACCGGCGAGGGCTGGCTGCACCCGGCGGCGGTCGACGCCCCGCCGCTGGCCGTACTCGACTGGATGATGCCGGGTCTGGAGGGGCCGGAGCTGTGCCGGCGGGCGCGGGCGCTCGCCCGGCCGGTGCTGACGTACCTCCTGCTCCTGACCACACGGGTCGGGGCGGGGGACGTGGCCGCCGGCCTGGACAGCGGGGCGGACGACTACGTCGCCAAGCCGTTCGACCCGCTGGAGCTCGCGTCCCGGCTGCGCGCCGGGGAGCGGGTCGTCGGCCTCCAGCGGGCGATGGCCGACCGGGTTCTCGAGCTTGAGGCTGCGCTCGGCCAGGTGAAGCAGCTGAAATGCCTGCTGCCAATCTGCGCCTACTGCAAGAGCGTGCGCGACCACAAGAACTACTGGCAGCAGGTCGAGACGTACATCGCCGCGAACTCGGACGCCCGGTTCAGCCACGGCATCTGCCCAGGCTATTGGGACGAGGTCGTCGTCCCGGAGCTGGCCGCCGCCGGTGCAGACCCGAAATGATACCGAATCCGGCTGATGCGCAACCCTCTCGAACGGCAGGAGGGTTCATTGGCGGGACTCTCGCGGCCCGCAGTATTCGGTGCGTGCGTCGCCGCTCTGGTGGGGCGGTACAGGTCGTCGGGTGGGATCGGCCGGCGCCGGGGCGGGTTCTTACCCCCGCCCCGGCCACTTCATGGGCGGGGGCGGGGTCACCCGGAGGCCGCCCGCAGCCACTCGCCCCGGCCCAGCCCCAGGCGCCGCAGGGCCCGGCAGACCTCGGCCGGGAACACCTACCGGTTTGGGGTGTGTAGGCCGAAGACGTACCTCCCGTGCCCCGCCCGGTAGACCGACACCTCGCTCCCCTTCGCCCGCCGGACCTCGCAGCCGAGTCGCCCGAGCGGGCGGGCGAGTTGGGGGAAGCGGACCGCCGGCACCCGGCGGTTCGGGCTCGCCGCGGCCTCCTCCTCTTCCGCCCCGGCGGCCGGCGGCGAGGCGGCGGCGACCCACTCCTCGTCCGGGTCCGCCGGGCCGCCCGCCCGCGGGTCCTCGTGACCCGTTGGGGCGATTTTGAGCAACCTGAGCAACCAGCCGCGTTCGGTCCCGCCGGGAACGAGGTGGGACCGCCCGGCCGGGGAAAAACTCGGCCGGGCAGCGGGCGGTGGGGCAATTGTCTCGGGTTAACTCAATTCAGGGTTGGGCGTCTCATGCCAGCGTCCCCGCTAGCGCCTGGGGCTGGGGCGGCGTTGGTGTCGGCCGCTGCGGCGGTGAGGCTGGGCCAGTTCCGCGCGTGCGAGTCGTGCGGCGGCCCGTTCCCGCGCGAGTACCGCCTCGGCCCGTGGTGCCACCCGTGCGCCTCGCGCGAGATGGGCATCGTCTTCTCGGCCGGCGCGGCCCAACGAGGCCGCGCCGGCCCGCAAGTGGAAGGGTGGCCGCGCCGGCGGCGATGCCGGCGCGGCCCGACTACGTTGCGGCCCCGTGGCCCCGCCCCCGTCCGGCTGGTCGCCGGCGAGGTGACGGTAAATTAGGAAGCAACCGGCCGGGCCGCGTTCTATGCTCGGCCGCCGCCCCTCACCCGCGCCGGCTGTGACCGCCACGACAGGAGTCCACCGCCATGAACCCCGAAACCGCCGCCGCCCGGCCGCCCGCCCGAGCCGGCCCGCTCCGAGCCGCGGGAGTCCGAGGCCGCCTGCGCCTGGCTGGTGGCGCTCGCCGCCCTCGCGATGCTGGGCTGGGGGGGCCTGCAGGTGGCCGGGGCGGTCCCGTAGCCGCCTCGGGTGGGCGCCCGGCCGCCTGTCCGCCCCGCTAGAACACGGGCGTCCGCTGAGGAGTCCCGCCCAGGAGTCCGCCCGCGCCCGACCCGATCCGGGGCGCCTGCCCGCACTGCCAGGCCGCGTACAGGGCCGGCGCCGAGGCCGCGGGGCGGAAGGTCCGCTGCCGCAAGTGCGCCGGCCCCTTCTCGTTCCCACCCGGCCGCGACTAGCCCACGAGCCGGCGGCGCAGGCGGGCGGCCAGCCCCAGCGCCCCGCCCGCCGCCAGCAGGACGCAGCCCGGCTCGGGGACCTTGGCCGACGGGCCGCCCGCCCCGGTAAAGCCCGTCGGCAGGTTCGCCGCGGCCGGGGCGCCGAGGCCGGTCAACCCCCCGCTGGCGGCATCGACTCGGTACGGTTCGGCCCCCGCGAACCCGTAGAGGTCCGGGCCGGACGCGAGCAGCGACACGCCCACGGACAAGTCGTTGGACGCCCGGACCGGGGCGCTGAAATCGCCGGCCGCCGCGTTCGGGGTCCGGAAGGTACCCGCGTCCGCGCCGGTGTCGGTGGTGTCCGACGCCGCGTACAAGGTGTTGCCGCGGAACGCCAGTATGCCGAAGAGTTTGCCCTCGGATGCCCCCGTCGGGCCGACCGCCGTCAGGGCGCCCGCGGCGGTGCTCGCCGTCGCCAGTCTGTCCGTGACGAAGTCGCGGGCGTACAGGGTGCCGCCCGAACTGAGCGCCAGCCCCGTGACGTGCGTCGAGGTGGTGCCGCCGGCTGCGGCGACGGCGGAGACGCGGGCCGGGGTAGAGGCGCCGCACGGAATCGCGCTCCGGGTCACGTGAAGCCCGCCGGACCCGTCGTGGGTGGGGCTGTACGTGCCGCCGCCTCCGAGCGAGCTGGCGACCTGGGTGTACACGCGCGTGGTCAAGTCGGAGCGGCCGAACGAGTTGTCGCCGCCGACGATGTACACGGTCTGAGCGGGGACGGGCCGTGCGAACGCCAGCGCAGCGAGGGCGGCGAGGGCAGTCTGGAGGGCTGGGTGCATCGGGGCGTCTTCTGGGTGTGGCGTGATCCTGCGGCCCGGTACCCTAGTATGCCCCCGCGCGAATACAAGCGGATTCGCGCCGCGACTGAGCTTCCGCCGCCGCCCGCCGCACGCTGTACCTGCGGCATGGCTTCGTACACAGGCGGTAGCCCGTCATCGAGTGGCACTTGCGGCCCTCCGGTGGGGGCGGGCGTGGCGCTCTGGACGATGGCCAGCGCAGCCCGGCGGTAATCGTGAACGATTCGAGCAAGTAGGCCGGCCGGTGACGACCTCCCCGCCCCCACTCGGTCAACGGGGGCAACCGGGGCAGGCATGAGTGAAACCCGTGAGTTACCCATAGTTGCCGCTCCCAACGATCTAGGGCAAGTGTCCCGCGCGACTCGGGCAGGGATGGCCGGCTGGGTCACTCTGGCGATGGCCCGAGTCCCGCACCGGGCGGCCCAGAGACGGCGGCTTGAGTGACCGGCGCCTGACACTCAGGCCGAGCGGCGAGTGGCCACGGCGGGCAGTTGGCGCGGCGTCGGACTGACGGCGGCATAACTGATAACGGCTCTCACTCAAGCCGCCATCTAACCCCAAGGACTTCGGGGACGACTTCCGGGGTAATGCCCTGAGGGGGTCGGCCACCGGGTGTGGGGACTGGCCAGGTCGTCAGGGACTTTAGGGACGGCACCGGCGGTTTACCCCCGCCATCAACCTACCATCGTCCGGGACTTCAGGGACGACTTATCGGGGGTCCGAGCCTGAGAGGATGGGCCACTGGGGCGGTATGGCAATCAATCGTGAACAACTAGAACAACTTGATCAAGTATGAGGGAACGCCCACGATTCGTAGCATATCACCACCAGTGGCCAGCCTGAGCAAGCTGGCCATGATCTTGAACAACTTGAGCAAGTAGGCCACGGGGGGGGTTCATGCCCCCTCGTACCCTGGGGCGAGCTTGTCATCGAGTTCGGCGGGTTGCTGCGGGACTTGCTGATGATGAACAGCAGGTTGGCCACTGCCGGCCATCAAGAGCGTGGCCAGCGCGGCCCGCTGTTCTGGCGGGAGGGCGGCGAGTGCCACAAGTAGGTCGGCCGCGTCGAGTCCTGTAACGTGGCCTGTAACGCTGGCGACGGCTGGTGATGAAAGCCCAGTATTCGTAGGGTTCGGCGCGTCCTCGGTTCGGTCTACGGAACCGAAGGTTGTAGGTTCGACTCCTACTGGTTGTAATCCTTCCAAGTCCGCTGAATCGGCCCCAATCGCCCTCAAACCCCTGCAATTTGTAGCGTTCGTTGAGAGCCGGATAATCCCCGGTTCATCGCCCGTTGTCCCGATCATCCCCAGCAGTTCCCGCCCGTTCCCGTCATCAGGTGTAACGGGGAGTGTAACGGAGCCGGTCGAGTTTGCCCCAGTTGCCGCCGCGAGTTTGGCGATTGCGTCGCGCCTTCCGTCCATTCCGACGTGGGTGTACCGCATCGTCAGCCGCCCGCCGGAGTGCCGCGCCAGCCGCTGCACGGTGGCCGGGTTCACGTCGGCGCGGTGAAGGCTCGTGATGAACTGGTGGCGCAGGCTGTGGAAGTCGAAGACTTCGCCCAGCCGGTCCCGGTAGGTGCAGAAGCCCGCCATGCAGATGCGCTTGCTATACTTGCGCGAGTCCTCGGGGACCGTCCGCGCCAAGACAATAAAGTCTCGCACCCGCATCGTGTTCAACGTCTGGCCGGTGCTCACCGCCTCAACCCTCCAAGAGTTCAATGAGAGCGTCCCCGTGGCACGGCTCGGGGTGGCACCAGCAGCCTAGCACTTTACCCCGTAGCTCGCCCAGCCTTGCGATGAGGTCCGGCCGGCTTCGGACGTGCGACCCGAAACACGCGATGACTTCGGCGCGGTCGCCGTCGTCGCCGATGCGGAACGGGTTGCCCCACGCCGACCGCCGGTCGATGCGCACATACGCCCCGCGCGCGATGGCCCACGCGATGAGCGCCTTGTCGCGCGTGGTGTGCGCCGTGACCGTGCCGCCGGCCTCGACGGTCGCCCGGCGGTCGGTGCCCGCTTCGATTTCGGTGTGCGCTGCATGATTCATCCGCAAGCCCCCAGTGGTGTGGGGTCATCGCAGGGTCTACGCATCTCGAAGTGACTGATCGGACAGAGTTTGCGTCTGCTGGGCTACTTTCTGGCCAACAGTAGATCGAGGGTCCAGCACCCCCTCACGTGGGGTTCCTTGCTGCGGCAGTGGGACAGAACGTCGGGATCCGCGCAACCTGCGTCTTCCAGTGCGTCGGCTAGGATCGGGAGGTTGTGGAACGCTCGCCGGGCGTAGATCGCCCCAGCGATGCCGACGACGCTCGGGGTAAGCCACGACGATTCGATGGCCACGTGTCGAAAAGGGACCGGCCCGAAGATGTCGTCGAGGAGTCGGGCTTGGTGCCGCTCTTCGGCCTTCCGGGCGTACTTCGCCTTGGGGGTCGGGGCAGCTTTAACGGCGTCCCGCACCACCGATTCGGCCACGCAAGGAGTGTAGTAAGGAGTGCTGACCAGATCGTTCGCCACCCAGCAGGCGTATTGGGCCGTGTTGCCCCCCCCGCCCCGCACCTCCTGGGTGATGGCGTCCACCTCGTCTGGGGCGGCGAGTCCGTCGGCACTTCGCTCCAGGAGGTCCGCCGCCCTTCGGCATGCCTCACCTGCACGCATCAGTTCGGAGCGTAGGCAGCACGCATGGGCGAAGAGCCTCAACTTCCGGGTGGAGGTCTTGTCGAGGATGTAGGCGAGCTTGAAGAGCGGGCTTCCGCTCCAGCGCCACTCGGCTTCCGTCACAGCTTCGGTCCCGCCACTGGTCGCTGGCAACTCTGTAACATGGCAGCCGGCGGGTCGCCGGGCAAGGGGAAGCGGTATGAGCCGGCGGGCGCCACGGAGGCCCCGCCATGCCGGAGCAGGACGCGTCGATCGCCCGGCACTTCGCCGGCCTGCCCGACCCCCGCACCGAGCGAACGAAGAAACACTCGCTCGGGGACATCCTAGTCATCACCCTGTGTGCGGTCGTGTGCGGGGCCGATTCCTGGCCGGAGGTCGAGGCGTTCGGGCGGGCCAAGCAGGGCTGGCTCAAGCAGTTCCTGGCCCTGCCGAACGGCATCCCGAGCCACGACACGTTCTACCGGGTGTTCGCCCGGCTCGACCCCCTGGCGTTCGGGAAGTGCGTGACCGGGTGGATGGCCGGGTTCTGCGAAGACGGCGGCTTACGGCACGTCGCCATCGACGGGAAGGCGTGCCGGTCGGCCCCACGGAACACGTTCAGCGGGTGCCTGCACTTGGTGAGTGCGTGGGCGGCCGAGAATCGCCTGATCCTCGGGCAAGCGGCCGTGGCTGACGGGTCGCACGAGATCGCCGCCGTCCCCGAACTCCTCAAGGTACTGGAGTTGAAGGGGGCGGTTGTGACGCTCGACGCCGCCGGGTGCCAGAAGGGAATCGCCAAGCAGGTACGGGACCGGGGCGGGGACTACCTCCTGGCCGTGAAGGGGAACCAGCCGGCCCTCTCCGACGCCGTCCACGCCGTCTTCGACCGGGCGTGCGGGGCCGACTTCGAGGGGGTGAAGCACGACGGCCACGAGTCCGCCGAGAGCGGGCACGGGCGGCACGAGGAGCGGTACACGACGGTGATCTACGACCCGGCGGGGCTGCCCCCGGAGTGGCCCGACGTGGCGGCGGTGGTGCTCGTCGGGCGGGAGCGGGTGGTGAAGGGCGTGCGGACCGACACCGCCCACTACTACGTCACGAGCCACCGGGGGACGGCGGCCGAACTCGGGATGCTGATCCGCCGGCACTGGGCGGTGGAGAACGAGTTGCACTGGTGCCTGGACGTGTCGTTCCGGGAGGACGACAACAAGACGGCGGCCGGGCACGCCGGGGCGAACCTCGGACTCGTCCGCCGGGTAGCCGCCTCGCTGCTCAAGCAAGACCCAGGCAAGGGGAGCATCAAGGCGAAGCGGCTGAAGGCTGCCCTCAATGAGGACTACTTGATGCAAGTCCTACAGGGATTCATCAAGGATTAGATGCGTTCGCCCTGGGGGT
>CAXTPM010000231.1:0-1742 GCA_964245865.1 uncultured Fimbriiglobus sp.
GGCACGCAGGCCCGGCCCCGCCGGAGACCCTGAACCATTCGCTCGTCCCGTCGTGCTTCACACAGAGAACCGACGCCCCCGCACCACAATCAGGAGCCTGCGCCGTGCTCGAAACCGTCTGGCTGGTCCACCCCGAGCGCGAAATGGCCGACGCCTGGCGCGAGCGCTTCGCCGGGCTGCCCAATGTGCGCGTCGTTCAGGCTCGCTTCGAGGACTTGGACGATCACGACTGTTTCGTGACGGCCGGCAACGCGTTCGGGATGATGACCGCCGGGATCGACGCGGCCGTGGCCGATCGATTCGGCGGGCAGTTCGTGCGGAGCGTGCAAGACACGATTTTGCGCGACTACTTCGGCGAGCAACCCGTCGGCACCGCGTTCGTCATCGCCACGGGGGAGCCTAGCTTGCCGTTCGTGGCGCACGCGCCGACGATGCGCGTGCCGGGGAACATCGAGGGGACCGACAAGGTTTACACCTCCACATGGGCGGCGCTCTTGGCGATGACCGCGCACAATGCGGCCGGGGGCGGGCGCATCCGGGTGGCGGCGTTCTCGGCGATGGGCACGGGGTTCGGCGGCGTGCCGTTCTCCGAGGCCGCGCGGCAGATGGCAGCCGCCTACCGGCATTAGCTGGAGCCGCCGCACCGGCTGGATTGGGACTTCGTCGCCGAGCGCAACCGGGCGATTTGCTACGACGGCAAGGCGCGCGCGGTGAAGTGAGCTAGCCGCGCCGGCGCTGGCCGAGTAGCATTGCCCGCAAGCTCGTCACACGACTCGGGAATGCAAGCGACCACTTCGATCGGGGGGCGCCGTGGCCAGAATGCGCGTCGAGGTGGTCGCCGCCGGGGTGCCGGGGCCGGGGCACGCGCTCTCGTCGTTCGTGATCGACGGCACTCTCGCCATCGACGCCGGGGGGGTGGCGTGGGCGTTCGCGCCCGAGAAACTCGCAGGGGTGACGGATTACTTGCTCACGCACTCGCACCTCGACCACGTGGCGGGATTGCCGATCGCGCTCGACACGGTGTACGGCCTGGCGGCGCGGCCCCCGGCGGTGTACGGGCGGCCGGCGACGCTGGCGGCGCTGCAGAACGACCTGTTCAACGGCCGGCTGATGCCGGACTTCGTGGCGATGTCGCGCGTCATGCCGCCGTTCCTGACACTCTGCGAGGTGACGCCCCGCGTGCCGTTCAAGCTAGGCCGCTACGCCGTGACGGCGTTCGCCGTGGCGCACCCGGTGCCGACGGTGGCGTACCTCGTCTCCACCAAATCCGACGCGGTGGCAGTCGTCACCGACACCGCGCCGGTGCCGGAGTTGATCGACGAGTTGGGGCGGGTGCCGAACCTGAGCCGCGTGTACCTGGAGTGCTCGTTCCCCGACCGGCACGCCGAACTCGCGCGGGTGAGCGGGCACCTGACGACCTCGCAGCACAGGGCACTCGCGGCCCGGCTGCCGGGGGCGGTCGAGGTGGTGCCGGTGCACCTGAAGCCGGCGTTCGCGGCGGAGATTCTAGGGGAGTTGGGGGCGGGGTGAGGTCTCTGAGGCCGCCGCGACGAGCGCCTCGAACTCCCGCCGCAACTCGTCGGCCCCCCGCGCGCCGCAGATCGCTGTCACGCGCAGGCCGTTGACGAAGCAGGCCAGGAACGGCACGTTCGTCACGCCGGACTCGACGCCCAACTCCGGCTCGGCATCGACATCAACCGAGCGGAACTCGACGCGCCCCGCGAACCCCGGCCGAACCGCGT
>CAXTPM010000231.1:1752-7730 GCA_964245865.1 uncultured Fimbriiglobus sp.
GCCCAGTGGGCGTAGAAGTAGACGACGACCACCCGGTGCGCGGCCAGCACGCCCGGCAACTCGGCGGCGGTCACGCGCGGCGTGAGCGGGGGCCAACTACCGGCGGGCGGGGATGGGTCGATCTCCCCTGGTCGGTCGGACGCCAGCCGGTCGGACGTGCGCCGGCGCGCGAGCCGCCAGTCGGCCACGCCCAGCAGAAGCCCGGCGAGGGCGCCGAGGGCGAACCCGGCGGGCGCCGACCCCCCGGCGTAGCCGCCGGCGACGGCCCCGATGGCGACCCACCCGGAGATCGTTAAGACGGCGCGCACGGCGGACCCCCTCGGGGCTGCCCGGCCGGGTCGGCGTACAAATCCCGCAGGTGGTCCAGCAGGTCGTCGAGCGTCTCGCCCCGCGTCCAGGTGTCGGGGTAGTCCATTGGGTAGCCGAGCCAGGCGTCGCCGTCTTGCCAGTGGACGTACTTAACCGGTTGCATCGGGCGCCTCCGGGGCGGGGATGGGGGGATTGTACGGCCGCTAGTCCAGAGTCGCCAGCAGCCCCTGCATCTCGCCGGCGGCGTGCGTGTTCCCGGCCTGGTGCGCGGCGATCACCCCGCGCTCCAGCACGAACACCGCCTCCTCGACGCGGCCGAGTTTGGCGAGGTACTGCCCGTTCATGAGGTACGCCGGCACGTAGTTCGGGTCGTCGGCGATGAGTTCGCTTAGGAGTCGGCACGCCGTCGGCTCGTCGCCGAGGCCGGCGTGCTCGAGCGCGATCCCGTAGCGCGTCATCGAGTCGGCCGGGTCGTCGGCGAGCAGGGCTTCGAGTTGGGCCAATCGGTTCGGGGCGGTCACGGTGGGCTTCTCCGGGTCGGTGGGGCGGCGCGGGCTATTCTAGGCACCCGCAGAACCGGCGCGGCCGCACCCGCTTGCGCCCGCCGCACGACACTCGGCGCGGGGGGCGGTTTCCGGGCGAACCCCCGAGCGGGGCGTTGAGCGGCGGATCGGAACGGGTCGAAACACGGGCTAGGGCCGGAGGCGCCCACTCGACTTCGCCCGACTCGGCGACCGGAAGGGACATCCATGCGCTACCGCCTTTGGGGTTCGCTCGCAGCCGCCGCCCTTGCTGTTACCGGCCCCACCACGGCCGCGGGAAGTGAGCCGAGGCGCGACGAGGTGGTGGCGATGGTCGAGCGCGTCAAGTCGGCGGTGGTGAACATCCACTCCGAGCGCGTCAGCGCCGGCGACGATGCGTTTAGCCGCGCGGCCGGGCCGCAGCGCATCAACGGCATGGGCACCGGCATCGTGCTCGACCCGCGCGGCATCATCGTCACCAACTACCACGTCGTCGATGATGTCCTCAGCCTGCGCGTGCACCTGGTCGGCGGCGAGCACTGCCCCGCGCGGGTCATCGCACTCGACAAAGAATCCGACCTCGCACTCATCCAGATCGACCCGCCCTCGCCGCTGCCGGTGGCCCCGCTCGGCACCGCCTCGGACCTGATGCTCGCCGAGCGCGTGGTGGCCATCGGCAACGCCTACGGCTACGAGCACACCGTCTCGGTCGGCCACGTCTCGGCGCTCAAGCGCGACGTGACGCTGAACAAGGAAATTAGTTACAAGAGCCTGATCCAAACGCAGACGCCCATCAACCCCGGCAACTCGGGTGGCCCCTTGCTGAACCGCCTCGGCGAAGTGGTTGGGGTGAACGTCGCCATCCGCGCGGGGGCGCAGAACATCGCCTTCGCCATCCCGGTCGATGCCATGATTACCAAGGCGTCGGAGATGTTGGCCGGCAAGCGGCGCTCGGGGGCGCGCTTCGGACTCTCGGTCGAGAACGGCTTCACCCGCGCCGGCGAGGACTCCCCGCTGCGGCGCTACGTGCGCGTCCGGCAAGTCGAGCCGGGGAGCGCGGCCGACGACGCGGGCGTCAAGCCCGGCGACACCCTGGAACGGGTCGGCGAAGTCTCGGTGGCCACGACCATCGACCTCGAACGCGCCACCTACGACCGCCCGGCGCGCGCCAGTTGGCCGCTGGTGGTGCGGCGCGGCGGCGAGGCAGTCGAACTCGCGCTGGCCAACCGCCCGGCCGTCACCCCGGCGGCGGGCCAACTGGCGGGGCTGAACGCTTCGACGGGCGACCTGGCGGCGCGGCGACTGGGCCTCAAGCTCGCCCCCGTGGGTGCGGAGTTCGTCGCCGCCGCCAACCCCCAACTGCGCGGCGGACTCTTGGTGCAGGACGTGGTCCCGAACTCGGTCGCCGCGCGGGCCGGGGTGAGCAAGGGCGAGATTCTCGTCGGCCTGCACCTGTGGGAATCGCTCAGCCTCGATAACGTCAACTTCGTGCTGTCGCACAAAGACCTGGCGAGCTTCAGCCCGCTCGAGGCGTTTTTAGCAAGGGATGGGCGGGTGCGAAAGGTGGCGCTGGGGGTGGGGGAGTAGGGCAGAATGAAGAGTGTAGAGTGGAAGACAGAACTCAGTGCGGCTCTCTCGTCTGCTATTCTGCACTTTACACTCTGCACTTCTAAGCTGCCCGCCGCGCCACGCCGGCTTGTGCTTCGCGCACCAGCGCGGCGAGCACCGGCTGGTCGGCCGGCTCTTCGGCGGCGGGCGTTTCGCCGCCGAGCCACCGGGCGGTGCGGACTTGGGCGACGACGCCGAGCAGGGTCAGAGCGATTGCCGCGCCGTTGAGTTCGGCCGGGTGCCTCGCGGCGAACGCGCTGCTTCCGCCGCCCAGCCACGGCGCGGCCAGTACGAGTGCCGCGTGGCCGGCGACCCAGACGCCCACCAGGCTGGTGACGAGCATCGTCCAGAGCCGCGACAGGACCACGCCGACTAGCCCGCCGGAGAGGAACACCGCCCAGAGTTCCTGGGCCTGCGGGAAGACCGCTTGCACCGCCACCCACGCCGCCGCACCGCCGGTGAAGAACGCGAGCAGTTTGGCGAGTTCGAGCGCCATCACGCCCGCCGACACCGCCACCAGCACGCCGACCACGAGCGCCTGCTGGCCCGGCGCGGCCCGGCCGACGTTCAGGCCGACGACGCCCGCGACGAGCGTGACGGCGAACACCACCCAGAAGCGGTGGTACTGCCACCCCGCCGACCACAGCAGCAGGCCGATCAGCAGCAGTGCCCCGGCGGCGCCGGCGGAGAGCGGCGCTGCGGCGCGGAGCAGGTCGGGGGCGATAAGCTGCACGGCGTGGATGCCCCCAGCGTTCAGGCGGGGCCGCGAGATTGCGCCCGCCGCCTCAGTCAACATGGGTAAGATAGCCGCACCCTGCGGGCCTCGTCAAGCCGATTGCAACACCGTGACCACGACCGTCCGCTCGCGCGGGCCGTCGAACTCGCACAGGTAGACCCCCTGCCAGTGGCCGAGGGCCAACTTGCCGCCGGCGATGGGGATGGTCGCACTCGTGCCGACGAACGTGGTTTTCAGGTGCGAGTCGCTGTTCCCCTCGGCGTGGCGGAAGCCGGGCACGTCTTTGGGGATGTGGCGTTCGAGCCACAGGAGCATGTCGCGCACGACATCGGGGTCGGCGTTCTCCTGGATCGTGATCCCGGCGGTGGTGTGCGGCGAGTACACCACGGCCACGCCGGACGTGGCCCCGGAGTCGTGCACGGCCCGCGCCACCTCGGCGGTGATCTCGGCGAACTGGCAGCGGCGGTCGGTCGAAATGCTCAGGCGCGTCACGCGAAGTCCTCGGGGGATTGCGCCAATTGTAGCCGTACTGCTGGCTGGCAGATCGGCCCCCTGTGCCTAAACTAATGTCCGCCCTCGGGCCGACCCGATCCCACTCCACTTGAGGTTTCGCCAATGCGCATTCTGCTGACCAGCGCTACCCTGCTCGCCGCCGTCGCCCTGACGACTCGGGCCGACGACGCCAAGCCCGCGAAGCCCGACGCCAGGGCGACGGCCGTCATCGAAAAAGCGATCGCCGCCGCCGGCGGGGCCGAGGCGCTCACCAAATACCCCGTGAGCACCGCGAAGGTGAAGGGTGTCCTGTCGGTGAGCGGCATTGAGGCCGACTTCACCGGCGATGTCGTGACCCAGTCGCCCGACAAGTTCCGGCTCGAACTCGACGCGGACATCGCGGGGATGAAGATCAAGATTCTGCAGGTCGTGTCGGGCGACAAGGCGCGCATGACCACCAACGGCATGGCGATGCCTTTGGACGACGCGGCCAAGGCCGACCTGCGCGCCAGCGCCGCGATGGGCGAGATCGCCACCCTCGTGCCGCTCGCCAAGGGCAAGTACGCCGTCAAGTCCGAGGGCGAGGAGGGCGAGTTCGCGGTGCTCAGCGTCACCGGCAAGGACATCAAAGAAATCAAACTCTACTTCGACAAGAAGACGGGTCTCTTGACCAAAACCAGCCGCAAGGCGATCGTCGAGCCGGGCAGCACCGCCGAGACGCTGGAGGAAACGACCCTCAGCGACTACAAGGACATCCAGGGCGTCAAGACCCCCCTGAAGTCGGTGGTGACGCACGACGGCAAGCCGTTCCTGACCATGACCGCGCTCGAGACGAAGTACAGCGACAAGCCAGCCGACGCGAAGGCGTTCGCGCTCGACGAGTGAGCCGGCGGCCCGCTGCTAGAATGGGGGACGCGGAACCGCCGCCGTTCCGCGCTCCGAGTCCCGCGTTCCGAGTTCGACCATGCCCCCGATCGAGTTCCTGGCCGACGGCTCCGACGGGGGCAAGACCGTCGCGCAGATGCTCCGCCAGCGCTTCCGCCTGACCTGGGCGCGCGCCCAAAGGCTGGTCGAGCGCGGCCACGTCCGCATCGCCGGGATGGCGTGCGCCGACCCCGCCCAGCGCATCCGCCGGGGGAACCGCGTCTGGATTCGGGAAGGCGTGTTCGAGATGAAGAAAGTCAGCCTGCCCAAGCCCGGCGAGGTGGCGACTCAAGCCACGCCCGCCAAGCCAAAGCCCGCCGCGAAGCCGGCCAAGCCGCCCGCCGCCCGCGCGCCCAAGCCGGATGCCAGCATCCCCGCCGGGCTGGTGCTGGTGTACGCCGACGACCAGGTGGTGGTGGTCGATAAGCCCGCCGGCCTGACCACGAGCCGCAGTGCCGAAGACAAGGCCGAGTTCGGGCGCCGGGCGCAGGCCTACCTGCCGACGACGCTCGCGGACCTCGTGCCAAAACTGCTCGGCGAGGCGAACGCGCGCGTGATCGCCGTTCACCGCCTGGACCGCGACACCACGGGACTCGTCGCGTTCGCGCGCACCCCGTCTGCGGCAGCACACCTCTCCAAGCAGTTCAAGGCCCACACTGTCGAGCGGCGCTACCTGGCCCTCGTGCGCGGCAAGCCGAAGCCCGGCCGGGTCGAGTCGGTGCTGATCGGCGACCGCGGCGACGGCCGGCGCGGCAGTGCCACGACTGATGAGCGCCGCGCCGACCCCGACGCCCGCCGCGCGGTGACGGCGGTGAAGCTAGTCGAAGAACTCGGCCCGCTCAGTCTCGTCGAGTGCCGGCTGGAAACCGGCCGCACGCACCAAGTGCGCATCCACCTGGGCGAACTCGGCACCCCCCTCGCCGGGGAGCGCGTCTACGACCGCCCATTGAACGGCAAGCCGCTACCGGACCCCAGCGGCGCGGCGCGCCCCATGCTCCACGCCGCGAGCCTGGGGTTCACGCACCCCAGTACGGGCGAGCGCCTGGAGTGGGAGGCGCCGCTGCCGGCCGACTTCGCGGCGGTGATGGGGAAGTTCCGAAACGGCCCCGTGGAATTGGGCGAATAATAGCCCGGAAGCCCGCCGTCCGCGACGGCGCGGGGCGTGCCCCGGTTCCGCGCCGTCGCGGACGGCGGGCTTCCGGGTTGCTTTAAGTTTTCCGCTCTGCGCTCCTGGATCCGCGCCCCGAGATTCCCCCCATGTCCCAATCCCTGTCGCGCGCCCAAGCCGCTTTGCTCGGCCTCGTCGTCCTCGCGGCGGCGGTGACCGGGGTGGCCGGCCTCGCGCAAATCGGCCAGCGGCAGGGGGTGTTCGGCTCGGCGTTCGAGCT
>CAXTPM010000232.1:0-2567 GCA_964245865.1 uncultured Fimbriiglobus sp.
AGGCCTACGACTCCTCACCTGCATGGCGGGCAACAAACCCGCGCTGTAGTGCTAGGGCTTGGCGGACGGGGGAAGGGGGCGCGGGGGGCCGAGGGGTGGCAACTGAACTGGCGTAGGCGCCGGTTCAGGCTTGGGCAGTTCTGGCGGTGTCGGCACGGGTGGTGAGCTTGCCGGCGACCCCTTCGGCGAGTCCGGCTTCGTCCTGGGAGGGGTGACGCGGATCGGGGGCGTACCCAGCGCTCGGATCATCGCCTCGGCAAGTGCGGCATCGCCGGGGCGGGCGTTGCTGACGAGGATGCTAACGACGCCGATGTCGTTGGGTACCGAGGGCCGGGTGTCCTCATGCACGCCGAGCGCCTTGAGGGAAGCGATGATTTTCATCGCCTGTTCGGGAGTACAGGTCTCCGAGGTGCCTACATAGTACGGCTCGACAGCCTTGGTCTTCTGGGCTTCCAGCTCGCGCTTAGTTTGGTCGAGTTCGGCCTTCAGACGGGCGATTTCCTGACTGGGATCGGGCGGGGCGGTTACGGTGCGGAGCTGCGTGTAGGGTTCAGCCGAGACATCCGGGCTAGGGACGGGTCGGACTGGCAGCGGGTCAACAGGCAGCGGGACGGGCTGCCGGGACGGCTCAGCGACTGGCGGCGGCAAGCGGCCCCCGAGCGGCGGGTCGGACTGCTGCGGCAGCACCGGGACGGCCGGCGGCGGGCGCTCGCCCTCAGCCCGCTTGACCGCCTCAATGGCGATCCGCACGGCGGCGCTGAGTTCTGCCTCCTTTGCCGTCTTGAGCGCTTCGTGGACTTCGTCCAAATAGATGTGGGCCGTGGAGGCCGCGTCAGCGGACTGGCCCCTCAGGCTCTCATCGGCTTTGGCGAGCAGGGATAACGTGGCTTCGGCGGAACGCAACTCCGGGCTGCTGTCCATTGAAATGACCTTTCCGTCGATCAGTTTCTGGAGCCTAGTCCGCGGTGCGACCGCAAGTTTCGCCGCCGCGGCGACCGCCTCGCGCGCCTCATTGATCCGCTCGGCCTTGGCGTCGGGCGAGGGCCGTATGTCGAAGGTTCTTTCGTTGAGGACGACTGACCCGGCGCCGGCCACGGCCACTTGGGAGTTCGGCCGCTTGAAGACGACTAGCGGCGTGAACCTGGCCCCGCCGTCCGTGGCCGGGGGCGTCACGCCAGCAAACTCGAACCCCTCGATCGCCTCGGACTCTAGCAGTTTCTTGAACTGGTCGGCGGCGGTCGGGAAATCGTGAATGTGGTACTCGAACTTAGCCGTATTCTGCTTTTGGGCCAGGAGCAGAAGTTGGGCCGCGTTGTCGAGCAACGCGACTTCCTGTGCATGAAGAGTGGCGGCCTCCAGAAGTCGCCGCTGTTCGATTAGAATTGGTGGCCCCGGCTTCGGAGCCTCGGCCGTCGGCGGCGCCGGCTTCTCCGCCTGCGCCGCCGCGCCGGGCATCAGCCCCGCGCCGGCGCCGAGGGTGAACCCGACCGCGGCGGCGGCAAGTCCGCCGAGGGTGACGAGCTTCAGTTTGGTTATCACAGCAGGGACTCCGGTGGCCGCGAGGGCCGAGAGGGTACACGGGATCACGACAGTTTGCGCGCCCAGACTTTGCGCCGCGATGACTAGCCGCGTCGGCATGGCGACCAGCGTGGTGGCGGTGCCGGCCAGCACGGCCGCGGCGATACTCGGGGCGAGGCCGCGGGCGACCATGCGGGCTTCGAGGCGCTGCCGGGCGCGGGTGAGGCGGGCCGACAATGCACTCGGCTTCAGGCCGAGTTGCGCCGCGGCCTGCGGCTGCGGGGTGCCGCCGAGTTCGCACAGCAGGTACGCCGCGCGCAGGCCGTCGGGCAGGGCGGCGACCTCCTCGCGGAACGCCGCGTAGGCCGCGTCGTAGCTCGCCTCGGGCACATCTGCCATCGACTCGGGCTTCGCCGACGCGGCCTGGCGGCGGCGGCTGCGCCCGGCCTCGCGGCGCACGTTCGAGCTGATGCGCCCCGCCACTTTCACCAGCCAGCCCGGCAGGTTGCGCGGCCTCTTGCCGGACTCGGCGAGGCGGATCAGGACCACGAACGTCGCCTGGAAGGCGTCCTCGGCGTCCTCGCGGCGGGCCAGCATCCGCCGGCAGACGCCCCAGACGGTGGGGCCGTGGCGCGTCAGCAACTCCTCGAACGCGCGCTCGTCCCGACTGTCCCCGTAGCGGTCCAGCAAGCGCGCGTCATTGCAGCCGGCGTCGGGGCCGATGCGGTCGCGCGGCGGCACGAGGCTGCGCAGGAGGCGGCGGTCCATTGGCGTCCCCCGCGTGGTGGGCGGCGTCGGTCAGTCTAGAGAGGGTGTCACCGCCGGGGGGCGATTCCTACGCGGGGCGCTTGCGGGATTTCCGCCGGCCCGTCAGTGCGGGGTAGGGGTGCCGAGTAAGTAGACGGCGAACGAGGCCAGCCAGTGCTCCCCGGCGAAGTCGCCGCTGGCCACGTGCGGCAGGGCCGCGGCGGCGTGGCGTCCGGCCGACGCCGCCAACTCCGCCCGCGCCGTGTCGCCCTCGGCGAGCGCCGCCGCCACCGAGCGCATGT
>CAXTPM010000232.1:2577-5960 GCA_964245865.1 uncultured Fimbriiglobus sp.
CAAGGCCCCCGCCAGCGCGCGGAAGCACCACGCCCGGCTCAGGTTCAGACCGTCCAGGTGGACCAGTTGCGGGTCGGAGCGGTCGGTCACGGCCGCGGGGGCGAACAGCGCCGCCGGCAGGCCGCGTGCGGCGCCGGGGAGGAAGCGCCCGAACCACGCCCGGAACTCGTCGCGCGGCAGCACCCGCCGCATCAGGTCGGCCTCGGCGAGCGCGGGCGAGAGGAAGTCCGCGCCGCCCGGCTCCCACCCGGCCGGGTAGTCGGCGTCCGACCCGAAGTAGGCTTTCGCGCGCTCCTCGACGAGTGCCTTGAGCTTGCCGTCCCCGGTTGCAACGGCGTAGTCGTGGGCGAACGCCAGCCCGAACGCGGTGTTGGCGTGCGTCCCGGCCCGCGTCGGGTAGGTCTGCTTCGGGAAGTAGTCGAGGTAGCGCGCGGCGATGATGTCGGCCAGGGGCTTCAGCGCCGCGCCCCAGCGCCTCGCGTCGGGGTCGTCCCAGCCGCGCAACTCTTCGGCCAACTTCAGCAGCCATGCCCAGCCGTAGGGGCGCTCGAACGTCTTGGCCTCGGGGCGCGCAAAGTACGCCGCCTCGGCCCGCAGGTTCTCCGGCGTGAGGTTCGCGCCCAGCGCGGCGCGGACGGCGCCGGCCTCGGGCAAGCCGGGGTGCGCGCGGAGCACCTTCACGAGCAGCCAGTGGCCGTGGACGGCCGAGTGCCAGTCGTAGCAGCCGTAGAACGCCGGATGCAGCTCGCGCGGGGTGCGGGCGTCCCCCGCCCCGGCCAGGACGTGCTCGGGCTTGTTGGGGTACTCGCGGGCCACGCCCTTGAGCGCGAGCCGGGCGAACGCCGACGCGGCCTCGGGGGTGAGCGTGGCCGGCGGGCCGGCCGGGGTGGCCGCGAGAATCAGGGCGAGGCTCAGCACGGGGGCGACTCCGATTCGGGGCGGTCGGCGGGGCGTCCGGTCAGTGTAGCGGGGCGCCCCGGCCTCAGCGGCTCCAGAGGCGGGCGTCGTCGGTGACGCCCCAGAGTTTGCCGCCGAAGGAGAGCGTTGCGTCGAAGCCGAGGCGCGTCGGGGCGAGGTCCGGTACCCCCGGCCCGGCGCGCAGCCCGAGTTCGGCGAGGCCGGCGGCGTAGCGGCCGTGATTCGCTTGGTAGGCGCGCTGGGCGTAGTAGACTTCGTAGAGGGCGTCCTTCGCCCCCTGGGCCGGGTCGGGCCGGTACGCGACATTGCCGCCAGCGAGCGTGCTGAACTGCACGGTGCCCCAGCGCTCGGGGCGGTGCATGTCGATCACGCCCTGCGGCGACCAGACCCAGTTGTGCTCGGGCCTCCCCGGTACCTTGGCATACTTGCCGCCTTCGATGACGGTGTCCCACTCGACGCGGGAGAAGTTCGCGCGCCAGCGGTCGCCGTCGAGCGGCGGGGCGGGGGCGGGCGAGAGTTCCTTCAGCCCCTCCCACGGCCAGGCGATCTCGACGGTCCAGCGGCGGTCCACGTCGCGCGGGTCGTTGAGGGTGCCGTCGATGCGCACGGCCGTCTTCAGGCCGATCGCCTCCCAGCCGTTGAGCGCCCGCCCGCCGTCCTTGTACGGCTTGGACAGCAGTAAGTCCCAGGTCGCGTTCTTGGCGTTGAGTTCGAGTTCGGCGTAGAGGTGCCCGTCGCCGTCGGGGTCGAGGAAGACCTCGAAGTCCGGGTCGTCAAAAATGACCGCGTCGTGCCGGTCGATGGTCGCCCAGACGTGCGGCTCCTCGAGTTCGGCGGCGATGTACAGTGCCTGGTCGTCCCAGAGCATTTTCACGCGCGTCCGGTGGCGCGGCTTTGGCTTGTCGCCCCCCTCGATGTCCGCGAAGTCGTCGCTCCACGGCGCGGCCTTCCACGCCGCGTCGTCCAGGCTCCCGTCGATCGTCGGGGCGACCGGCGCCTTGAAGCAGACGTAGCCGCGCGGGGCCGGCAGTCCCTTGGCGGGAGCGACCGGCGCGGCGGGCGGGTCGGCCGCGACGAGCAGCGGGGCGAGTGCCGCGAGCGGCAAGAGCAGAGCGAGGCGGCGAAGAATCGGCACGGTAACTCTCCGACTGCGGTGGAGCGGACGACTACTTGCCCGCCGGCAGATCGACGGCGACCTCAGCGTCGAACATCAGGCGCGGGTCGCCGCGCCCCGCGAGCGTGGCGAGCATCACCCCCACGGTTCGCGCCGGCGTGCCGCGGTACAGTTCCCTGCCCGCGTGCGTCACCGTCACCGTCACCGGCTTGTCGAGATCGACCACGCGGTCGTCGAACCGCACGAGTAGCCGCGCGACCCCCTCGGCCGCGGTCACTTCGACGGACTGCCCGTCGCGCTTGGCGACCACGAGCGTGCCGAGCTTGGCCGCGCCCGGCGGCACCGCGAGCCAGTACGAGCGCTCGTGCGGCGCGCCGGTCTGCTGCCAGACGACGCGGGCCGGGACCGGGTCGCGGCTGAACTTCGCCATCCACGGCAGCGCGGCCTTGTCGTCGAGGCCCATCCAGTGCCCCTTTCCCTCGTGGATTTTGACGAAGTGCTCGTACCCCGCCGGGTCGGCCTTGCGGAGCGCGTCGAGCTTGCCGCCGTACTCCCCGGCCACCTTGTTGCGGTTGTAGGCCGCGTCGTCGGCCCCGACCTGCAGCGCGAACGGCACGTTGCGCAGCGACAGCAGCGGGACGCCGTTGGGGTGCCCGGCCATCATCGCGGCCGCGGCCCAGCGGTCGGCCAGGCGCGGGGCGAGCTGGTAGACGCCGTCGCCCCCGGCCGAGTAGCCCATCAGGTAGACGCGGTCGGGGTTCACGTCTTCGAGCGCGACCATGTCCTCGACCAGCCGGCCGAACAGCCGGTCGATATGCGGCTCGTGCCAGAGGTTCCAGGTGTCGGTCGGCGCGCGCGGGGCGAGGTAGATTCCCTCGTCGGGCTTGTAGAGCGTCTGCTGGTTGGTCCACTGCCGGTCGTTGGCCTTCTTGGTGGTGTTGCCGCCGCCGTGGAGCGAAAGCCACAGGCTCCGCCCGCCGGCCGGCTTGTCGCCGAAAGTCGTGAACGCGAACGGCATTCGCAACTCGCCATCCATCAGCACGCGGTCGGCGACCTCCTTGGCGCGCTCGGCCTTCAGGGCTGACCGGTACGCCTCCCAGATGAGTGCCCTCGCCGCAGCCGCGTCGGCCTTCGTGAGCGGTACCCCGGCGAAGTCGCGGCCCGCCAGGTCGCCGAGCGCTTTCGGCGGCGCCGCGAGACTCGTTTTGAGCGCCGCCAGTGCCTCGGGCGAGGCCATCGCCGGGGCCACCATTTCGACCACCTGCGACGTGCCGGCCGCGCCGGTGGTGAACGCCACTTCGGCGCCCCGGACCTTCGCCGCGTACTCGGTCCCCGGCTTCAGCTCGAAGCT
>CAXTPM010000232.1:5970-7662 GCA_964245865.1 uncultured Fimbriiglobus sp.
CTCCCCGCGCGAGGTGCCCCCGAACGTCGCGGCCGCGTCTCCCCTGGCCGTCACCGCGACCGCCGTCGCCAGCCGCTTTTTGTCGATGCCGACGACGCGGATCGAAACGGTAACGGCGTCGCCCTTCTTCGCCCCCGGCTTGGCGTAACGGTCGGTCACGTCCTCGCCGGGGACGCCCTTATTGCCGCGCGCCCAGACGAGCGGGAAGTGCCCGCCGGTCTTCCTGAAGCTCGCGGCGAAGATGGCGTGCTCCGGCGAGCCTTTCGTGGCCTTCGCCGCGTCGGCGACGAACCAGCCCCGGTCTAGCCCCGCCGGGTCCGGCTCGCACGCGCCAACGAAGTGCCAGCCTTCGTCCCAGACCTCGACCCAGGTGTGGTTGCCGCGCTTGTCGGCCCAGTTGGGCGTGCCGGCGAGCCGCGCCGGCACTCCGACCGCGCGACAGGCGTCGGCCAGCGCGATCGACAGCCCCGTACACGACGCGGTCCCCTGCGCCACCGACTCCTTCGGGCTGAAGCTCGGCGGCTTGCGCTGCGGCGCGTACTTGAGTTTGAGTGCCGGGAACAGCCCGGCGTTCAGCGCCCGCGCCGCTTCCGATGCCGTCTTGCACCCCGCGACCATCGGCCGGCAGAGTTCGTAGAATTCCCGCCGCCACGGGTCGCGCTTCTCGTCCACGTTGGCGTAGGGGAGCACGTCGTTCAGGAACAGCTCCTCGGGGACGCCCTTGCCCCAGGGGAATTCTTGCCGCGCCTTGTAGGCGAGGGCGTGGTTCTCCAGCAGGAACGCGGCGGTGAGGGCGGTTAGGTCCGCGTCGGGCATGTTGGCGACGAGGAACTCCATCGCGGCCCGCTGGTCGTCGGGCGTCGCGTCGAGGGCTTTTTCCAACTCGCCCCGGTTCCCTTTGGCTTTGGCGAGCTGCGCCTCGACGGGGGCGGGTCGCGGCGGACCCCCGACGGCCGCGGGCCAGAGGCCGAGGAGGAGGGCGACACACAACAGCGCAAGGCGGAGGTTCATGGCGGCTCGGCGGCTCGGGTCGGGGCAGGGTGGGGTGTATGATCGCCGGGCGGCGCGCGGCGCACAAGCGGAAACCGGGGCGACGGTCAGGCACGGTTCAGACTCGCGCGTCTGCCGGGGTTACTGCGGTCGCAGCGTCGTCCGCCGCCGAGTCTTCGCCGCCCGGCTGGCGGTCTTCGAGCCGCGCCAGCAGTTCCGCGGCGAGCGACCGCAGTGCGGGGTCGTCCTCGTCCGCCGCCCGCTCCCGGAGCGCGTCGGCGAACCCGCCGCCCGACTCGCCGAGGGCGGCGACCGCGTCGAGGGCCACGCGGCGCAGCCGCAGCGCCGGGTCGGCGAGGGCGCCGGCCACGGCCGCGCGGGCCGGCGCGTCGTCGGGGTCGCGGCTGAGGATTGCGCCGGCGGCGATGAGGCGGATGCGCGAGTTCGGGTCGGCGGCCAGTTGCCGGAAGGCGTCGCCCGCCGCGCTCGGGGCGCCGGCGGCGAGCGCGACGGCGGCGTTCATCCGCAGCCCATCGCTCGGGTCGGCCGCGCACCCGATCAACAGCGACACGGCCTCGGCGGGGAGGGTTTCGAGCCGGGCGAGCGCGTGGGCGGCGTTCGCGCGCACCTGCACCTCGGGGTCGCGCAGCGCCTCGACTAGCCCGGCGACCGCCTCGTCGGGGATCGCCGCGGCCCGCATCC
>CAXTPM010000233.1:0-7650 GCA_964245865.1 uncultured Fimbriiglobus sp.
TGAGGGCCACCCCCGTGCGGACCCAGGCGAGCAGCGTCCGCTCCGCCGCCATCCGCACGCGCGGGCCGGGGGCCGGGGCGGCGTGTTCCAGGCTGGGGTCGCTCATCAATTTTTCCGCGCGTCTCCTGAAACGACTCAGCCCTATCTTACGCGAAGTCCGGGTGTCGCTGCGGCGGCCGTGCGGAGGGGTCGCCCGGCCGGGCCGGGCGCCCCATCTGCGGCGACTTCGGAACCCCTTCACGCCCGCCGAGGGGGGCGGCGGACCTAGTTCCCCCTGCGTGAGCCGGGCGAGTTCGCCTTCCGCTGGGGAATTACGGCCACCCCCCGTGTCGCACCGTCTCACCGGGGAGCCGCCCGAAAAAGATGAAGCCCAGCACGTTGCCCCCCGTTCCGGACCCGCCGTCCCCCGGCGAGACGGCGCGACGCGACCCCGTAACCCCAGTGCGGGCAGACGTTTGGGCGTCTCACGTGCCGTGCGAGGCTCTCGAGACACGCGACGACGCCGGCGCCTGATTGCCCCCCGGTCGCCCCCCCCTGCCTCGCGCCGGGCAGCCGGCCCCCCGGCCCGCGTTCGCGGGCGGGCTCTCCTTATTTCCGGCCCTTTTCGCGTCACTCTCTAGTGACCCCGCCGGTGCCATCGGCGCGGTCGAGTCCCCCCGGCCGGCGTGCTTCCCGCGAAGCCCGCCGGCCTTTCTCGTCCCCGCCAGGAGTCCGTCAATGCGTCCGAGTGAACTGTCCCAAGCCCTGGAGTCGGTGCTGCCCTCGGGCCGGCCGGCGTTCGTCTGGGGTCCGCCCGGCTGCGGCAAGTCGAGCGTGGTCAGGGCCGCGGCCGAGAGCCTCAAGCTCGAACTGACCGACCTGCGGGCTACGCTGCTCGACCCCGTCGACCTCCGGGGGCTGCCGAGGGTCTCCAAAGGCAAGTCGAGCTGGTGCCCGCCGGAGTTCCTGCCCACGTCGGGTTCGGGGGTCTTGTTCCTCGACGAGCTGACCCAGGCCGCGCCGTCGGTGCAGGCGGCGTGCCTGCAATTGGTCCTCGACCGCCGGCTCGGCGAGTACGAGTTGCCGCCGGGCTGGGTCGTCGCCGCCGCCTCGAACCGCGGCGAGGACCGCGCCGGGGGCCACCGCCTCATCGCCCCCCTGCTCAACCGCTTCGTACACCTGGAACTCGAGGCCGACGCGGCCGACTGGCAGGAGTGGGCAACCTCAGCAGGGGTCGCCCCCGAGGTGCGCGCGTTCCTGCGCTTGCGGCCGAATCTTTTGCACCCCGGCGACCCCGGCGCCGAGGCGAGGGCGTTCCCCACGCCTCGCACCTGGCAGTTCGCCTCGGACCTCCTGGCGCGCACCCCGAGTGCCCTCCTGCACCCGGTGCTGTCGGGGTGCGTCGGCGAGGGGGCGGCGGCGGAGTTCCTGGGGTTCCTTAGGCTCTACCGCGAGCTGCCCGACATCGACGCCGCCCTGGCGAGTCCCGACACCGCGCCGGTCCCGAGAGAGCCAGCGGTCCTGTACGCCCTGGCCGGCGCGCTCGCCGAGGCGTGCAAGCGCGCCTCGACCCCGGTGGCCAACTTCGTCGCCTACGCCACCCGCCTGCCCGACGAGTTCGCGCTCCTGGCCCTCCGGGGCGCGGTGGCCTCGTCGCCGGGGCTGGCCACCGACCCGGCGGTGCAGCGCTGGATCGCCTCGGCTAGGTCGAGGGGACTGTTCGCACTCTGACAGTCAGCCTCAACTCTGAATCGTTTCGCTTTTCCCACTCCCCGAAGGAGAGTTCTTGTGATCGAGTCCGACTTGCACGCCGGGGGCGCGGTGGTCTTCTGGTCCGCCGCCCCCCACACCCGCCGCGCCGAGTTCGCCCGGCGCTTAGCTGAACTCGGCCTCGGCGAGTTCGCCCCCGAGGCCCGCCCCGAGACTTCCGTCCTGCGCGACGCGCTCGAGGGCGTCTACGGCGGACCCCGCACCCTGGTCCGGCCCCTCGAAGGGCGCGACGGCTTCGCGGTCGTGCGCGAGGAGCGCGGCCGCGCCGGCAACCTCTACCGCACCGAGGTGGTGGCCAGGGTCGAGGGCAGCCCGCCGGCGCTCTGCTTCGACCCCCCAGGGGGCAGGGCCGACCGGGTGCCCGACGCCGCCCAGGCCCACCGCGAACTCGTGCCGGCGGCGCAACTGTCGTCGTGCTTAGTGCGCGTGGTCGAGAGCCTGGGCGGCACCCGGCTGAGGCCCACCGGCGCGGTCTACTGGGTGCCGGGCCACAAGCTCGACGAGTGGGCGGGCGTGGCCGCCGCCGCCGAGGCGAGTTCGGAGTCCCTGCGGACCAGTGCGGTGTACGTGCTCCGGCACCGCTTCGACGCCGACGCGGTCCGCGCCGTTCGGGACGCCGTGGTCGCCGAGGTGGGAGCCGAGGCCGCGCGCATCGCCTCGGACGTGCAGTCCGGGGGTCTGGGCGCGCGGGCGCTCGAGACCCGGCGCAAACAAGCCGCCGACCTGCGCGCGAAGGTCCACCTCTACGAGGACCTCTTGAGCGTCGGCCTGGGGAATTTGCGCGCGGCGGTGGACTCGGCCGACCAGGCCGCCGCGACCGCCGCGCTGCTCGAAAGTGTGGTCCCCGAACACCAATCTGCCGGGACGCGCTGACTTACCCCTTTCTGTCCCTCTTCCCCTTTGGAGACCCCGACATGGAACCCGACCCGCCGCCTAAAAGTCACGCGGCCGAGGCGGCGCGCAGACTTTCAGCCGCCCGCGCCCGGCTGGTGCTGGGGCGCGACGCGAAGAGCGTCTTCTTCGCCTCGCTCGCGCTCAGGCTGGAGTTGGTGGCCGACCCCGGCGTGCCGACCGCCGCGACCGACGGCCGGGTGCTGGCGTACAACCCCGAGTTCGTCACCGGCCTCAACCCCGACGAGTTGGTGGGGGTGGTGGCGCACGAGGTGATGCACAACGCCCTCGCCCACGCGCACCGGCGCGGGGGGCGCGACTTCGCCCGGTGGAACGCGGCCTGCGACCTCGCCGTCAACCCGATCCTGCTCGGCGCGGGGTTTACTCTGCCGCTCGGCCGACGGAGCCCCGGCGAGGGGCCGCACGCGCGCCTCGCTCCGGGCAAGTCGGCCGAGGAGTACTACTCGCTGCTGGAGGGCGCGGGCGGGTACAGGGCGGGGTCGCCAGACCCGACCCCGCCGGGGAGTCCAGGCGATCCGCAAGGCCCGCCCGATGCCCAAGGATCGCCCCTGGCTCGTGCCGCTTCTAGTTCCGCCGCCACTGCGGACCCCGGCGGCTGCGGGGGTATCACCGACCCCCCACCCGACTCGGGTGAAGGCGGGAGCTCCGAGTCGGCGTGGCGCTCGGCGGTGGCCCAGGCGCGCGAGGCGTGCAGGGGGTGCGGCGACCTGCCGGCCGGCCTCGCCCGCGCCGTTGACGCGATCTCGCCCCGCCCTCGGGTCGATTGGCGTTCGGCCCTGCGCGCGTTCGTCGCCGAGACTGTCAGGGCGGACTACACGTGGTCGCGCCCGAACCGCCGGTTCGTCGCGCGGGGGCTTTACCTGCCGGGTCCGCACTCCCGGAGCCTGGGCACGGTCGCCATCGCCCTGGACGCCTCGGGGTCGGTGGGGCCGAAGATGCTCGCCCTCTTCGCCACCGAGGTCGCGGCGATCCTGGGCGCGTGCGAGTGCGACGCGGTCGTCCTCTGCCACGACGTGGAGGTGACGACCGTAACGACTTGGCGCGCCGGCGACCCGCCCCCGGAGTTGGACATCGTGGGCGGCGGGGGCACCTCGCACGCCTGCGTGTTCGACTGGCTCGCCGCCTCGGGCGACTCGTACACGTGCGTCGTCTGCCTGACCGACCTCGACACCCGCTTCCCGAGGCGCGCCCCCGCCGTACCCGTGCTGTGGGCCGCGACCGGGGGTCCGAAGCCCCCGCCCCCGTTCGGCGAGGTCATCGACCTCGACAGTTGATCGCCAACCCTGCCCGTCAGCACCAAGGAGAACCATGATGGACACCGACCCCCGCCCGCCGACCCGGCCCCTGATCGGACTGCTGGCCCGCAAACTCCGCGCGCTCGCCGACGCGCTCTCCCTGGTGGCCGAGCGCGTGAGAGAGGCCGTCGCCCGCGAGGTCGGCGACGCTGCCGCGTGGGCCGCGAGGTCGGCGGCCTACGACGCGCTCAAGCCCGCGCCAGCCCGAGAACCCGAGTACCGCGACGAGTGGCACGCCGAGTTCGCCCACCCCGGCCCGTTCGAGCGGCAGTTCGGAGCCGATGAACCGCTACGGCCGGCCCCGATGCCAGAGTGCCCGGTCCTCGCTCGCCTGACCGCAGTCGCCGCCCTCGCCGCCAGGCTCTTCGGCTGGTGGAAGCTCCTCACCCCGCGACCCTGGTGGCCGGCGAAGCTCGCCGCGCTGGCCTCGCTCGCGCTCTAGCCCCGGTCCCGGACTGAACCCAGACACCCGCCCAGCCCCGGACGCGCGAGCGTCGCGGGTCGGCGGCGCCGCGCCCTCGTAGTCCCTACACCCATTCGCAACCACTGACTTTCAGGAGTAACGTCAATGACCACCGCAAGTGTGAACGGCCGCGTGCCGCGCAAGCAGTTGGCCGACCAGCTCGACCGCCTCGACTCGATCATCGACTGCCTCGCCGACGCGCTGCCCGGCGCGGTGCGCGACGCCGTGGCCGAGTCGCTCACCTCGGCGGTGAAGCAGTTGGTCGCCGACGCGCTCGCCGACCCCGCCGCGCTCGCCCTGATCCGCCAGACCTTCGCCCCGGCCCCTACCCTAGCACCGGTGCCGGAGCCGGTCGCAGCCGAAGTCGCCCCTACAGCGAAGCCGAGTTTCCTCGAGCGCCTGCGCGCCCGAGTCCGCCCGGTTCTCGCCCGCGCGAGGGCGGCGTGCGCCTCGGCCCGTGATGGCGTGCGCGCGAAGCTGTCCGCAGTCGGGCTGTCGGTCAAACGTCGTCTCTCGAGCCTTAAGGTTGCCGCCGGGGTCGCGCGGTCGGCCTGGCAGTTCCGGGGCGTCCTGGGCGCCGCCATGCTGGCCGGCGCGGCCGTCGCGGCCGGGTCGTGCCTGTCGCACACCTTCGCGGTCCTGACCGCAGCCGCGGGGGCGATGGTGCTCTCGGTCGCCGCGCAGGTCGCGGCGCGCCTGCGCCCCTGGGCGTGGGGCTCGGGGCAGTAGTGGGCCGACCTGATCGGGGGTGAGTTGGGCTCGCTCGACAGTCCGGCCGGCCGCGACACTCGTCGCCAGCCCGAGCGGACCCCTTGATCGGCAACTCGCCTCCTTTCCTACCCAGCCCGGAGGCACGAACGACACGGCCCCCCGCGCCCGCCGGATCGGCGGGCGCGGGGGCCTTCCTTTAGCCCTCAGCGCCCACGGGCCAGAGCGGGCGTCAGTTCCTCGCCCGACCCAGCCCAGGTTTCTTGGCCGCCACCCACGCGGCACGACCCATCGAGGCCACCGGCCGAATGGTTTAGTCCTCCGCGCCGGCGGAGAAGCGCGGCACCAGCCCGAGGCCTTGCCGGCGGTCGTGGACGCGCCCGGCGATCTCGGGCAGTCCCGGCAGCCCCCGCGCCACGCAGTCCCACTCAGGAGTCGCCTCCAAAAAGAAGCCCGGCGCGCCGCCCCGTGTCCCAGGCACGCCGGTGGCTGGGACACGGGCTCGGGCTGGAGCTCGGTCGTGGCCGACAGGGTTTCGGGCACCCGCAAGGCCCTCTGGGGCGGCATGAGCTCGGGCAAGGTCCAGGCGGCCGAGATGCTGTCGTTCATCCAGGCCCTCGCCTGGTACGACGACAACGCCGCCCCGGCAGCTCGAGCTCGACTGGGCCGGCAGGTGCTCAAGGTCCGGATCATCTCGGACAACAAGAACACCGTCGACCAGGGCAACCGCAACGCCCAGCGCCAGAAGATGCTGCCCCTCTGGGCCTACTTCACTGGGATCACCCGCCTGGGGTATGACCCTGTGTTCCACTACCAGCCTCGGAACAAGCTCGCCTTGCACTCCTTAGCCGATCACCTGAGTCGGGAATGTCGGATCGCCCTCGAGGGGATGAGCGTCGGGAAGGTCGCGCCTGGGGTGGATGTCTACGAGCTCAATCCTGGGGCGATCTAGGGTCGAGATATCGACGAGGACTACCCACTTGTCCCTGCTCTCTTCAATTACATTGAAGAAATACAGAAGACTTCATCTGTAGAAGTCAGAGATGAAGAAGTCTTGTTCTGGGATTCCAGAGCAGGGAGAGAAGGTCGAAACAGATCTGGGAAAGCTGACTACAGGAGATACTTCTACCAAACGATAGTCTATGTCTAATACCTAACACTAGAATTTGATGCCAGTCTTCAGGTCGAGCCTGTCGACCTGAAGAGTTAACCGACCACCACTGTTAGGTAAAATCACTTACCCTGGTCTCGAGTTCGACCTTCTCTCCCTGCTCTGGAATCCCAGAACAAGACTTCTTCATCTCTGACTTCTACAGATGAAGTCTTCTGTATTTCTTCAATGTAATTGAAGAGAGCAGGGACAAGTGGGTAGTCCTCGTCGATATCTCGAGCTCGACCGCTAGACTACTGCCTGTGAGACCAGACCATTCCACCTCCGGAGATCTCGTGGCAAACCTCGACTTTCGTTTTGGTCGAAGGCTTCGTTCACCTCTAGCTCGAGTTGAAAGAAATGCCCTCCGGACCATCCTCCGATCGAGAAAGACCGAGGAAGCCGTTCGCGAGCAGGAGCAATACTCCGACTTGCTGCAGATGTGGCGAGGCCGGGCGAGGTCGCTTGCGAATTACGGCTGGTCGTCGCTGTCCGATCAACCCGAGCCGAACTCGCCCCGGCAGATCCTCGAGAAGCAGCTGCACTTCGCCGCCAACTGCCGGCCGTCGGGCTACGCGACTTCCGCGAAGACCAAATCTGGACAGCCCGTCAAAGTCAGAGCTTGCCGCCGCAGTACGGTCTGCCCGTGGTGCTGGGCGCGCGAGACGGCCGGGTTCTCTTACCTCGTACTCGCCCGAGCGGTCGACGCGCTGCCGAGCGTCTCTGACCGAAGACTCGGCGTGTACTCGACGACCCGCGTACTCCACCTGTCGCTCGGCGGTCGGGGCGCCGACGCCCTCGAGTACTCCCCGGAGACCGTCTACAGGCTCGTCGGCTCGATCATCGACCAGTTCGAGTCCAGGGCCAGGCCCGAGTCCGAGGCCGGCCTCTTGCTCGCCGCGGTCTACCCCTACGGCCACTCGACCTGGTCCCACACCCTGCTGAGGGAGAAGAAGCCCGAAAAGTCGGTCGGCCCTGTCGTGGCGGCGTCGTACGGCTACACGCTGCGGTCCCTGGTCCTGTCTCGGCCCGACAGCCGCAAGCTGCCCGGCTTTACGTACTCGAGGCTCGACGCGAAGGGCTACGACCCCCTGGTCCGCGCCGCCTCCCGGTTCGCCCGCTACCCGTCCGGACTCTGGCGGGCGAAGGCCGAGAGACTGGCGCCCTTCCTGAGCTGCCGGTCGAAGTTCCGGCTGTTCTCGACCTGGGGCGACTTCTCGGGGCTTGCCAACCGGAACGAGCTCGCCGGCCTGCGCTGCGACGACGGCTTCCCGGCCCCCAAGTCGATTCGGACTCCGGCCGCAGAACTCGAGCCCGACTAGGGCGTATTGACTGGAGGCGGGCGATCTGCGATGGGCTTTCGGTGCTTTCCC
>CAXTPM010000234.1:0-7639 GCA_964245865.1 uncultured Fimbriiglobus sp.
GCCTGGGAGGACCAGATGGTGTTCCTGGCCGAGCGCGGCTACCGCTGCGTCGCCCACGACCGGCGCGGGCACGGCCGCTCGGGACAGCCGTGGGGCGGCAACGACATGGACACCTACGCCGACGACCTCGCGGAACTGGTGCGGGCGCTCGACCTGAACGATGTCGTCCACGTCGGCCACTCCACGGGCGGGGGCGAAGTCGCCCGGTACGTCGGCCGGCACGGCACGAAGCGGGTGGCGAAGGCGGTGCTAATCGGCGCGGTGCCGCCGCTGATGCTGCAGACCGCCGCGAACCCCGCCGGCCTGCCGATCGAGGCGTTCGACGCGATCCGGGCCGGGGTTCTCGCCGACCGCTCGCAGTTCTTCCGGGACTTGAGCGCCGCGTTCTACGGGGCCAACCGCCCCGGCGCGGCAGTCTCGCAGGGCTTGCGCGACTCGTTCTGGCTGCAAGGCATGACGGCGGGGTTCAGGGGCGTGATCGACTGCATCAAAGCCTTCTCCGAGACGGACTTCACCGCCGACCTCAAGGCGTTCGACGTGCCGACCCTGATCCTGCACGGCGACGACGACCAGATCGTCCCGATCGGCGCCTCGGCCCTGCTGTCGTCCAGGCTGGTGAAGGGCGCGCGACTCAAGGTCTACCCCGGCGCGCCGCACGGCCTCTGCTCGACGCACAAGGGCGAGGTCAACGCCGACCTGCTCGCGTTCCTCCGGGCGTGACCCGACTGCCGGGGGGCGCGTCAGCGGCGCGGGTTCGCCCGCCGCAGGTCCGGCAGGAACGCCGCGAGCAGGCCGATGAGCGGCAGGAACCCGCACAGCTTGTACACCGCCGCCAGCCCCACCTCGTCGGCCAGGCGCCCGAGGAGTGCCGCGCCGACGGCCCCCATGCCGAACGAGAACCCGAAGAACAGCCCGGCCACCGCCCCGACCCGCCCCGGCACGAGTTCCTGCGCGTACACCACGATCGCCGAGAACGCGCTCGCCAGCACCAGCCCGATCGGGACGGTGAGTGCCACGGTCCCGAACAGGTTCGCGTGCGGCAGGGCGAGGGTGAACGGCACGACCCCGAGGATCGACCCCCAGATGACGGCCTTGAACCCCACCCGGTCCCCGACCGGCCCCCCGGCGAGCGTCCCGGCCGCGACCGCCCCGAGGAACACGAACAGGCACACTTGGGCTGCCTGCACCGAGACGTGGAAGGTGTCGATCAGGTAGAACGTGTAGAAGCTCGACAGGCTGACCAGGTAGAAGTTCTTCGAGAACACCAGGGCGAGCAGCACCGCGAGCGACAGCACCACCGTCCGCCGGGGCAGCGCCGGGCCGGCCGGCGCGGCGGACTTCGCGGGCCGGGCCGCGAGGCGGGCCTTGTACCACACCGCGACGCGCGCCAGCAGCACCATGGCGGCGACGGCGGCGGCCGAGAAGTAGGCGAGGCTCCCCTGGCCGCGCGGGGCGACGACGAACGCCGCCAGGAGCGGGCCGAGGGCCGACCCGGCGTTCCCGCCGACCTGGAACACCGACTGCGCCAGGCCGTGCCGCCCGCCCGACGCGAGCCTGGCAATGCGCGACGCCTCGGGGTGGAACACGCTCGACCCGACCCCCACCAGCGCCGCCGCCACGAGGATCGTCGGGAAGTCGGCCGCGACCGAGAGCAGGAGCAGCCCGGCCAGGCTCGCCCCCATGCCCAGCGGCAGCGAGAACGGGCGCGGCCGGCGGTCGGTCGCCGCCCCGACGACCGGCTGGAGCAGCGACGCGGTGAGCTGGAACGCGAGCGTGATGAGGCCGATCTGGGCGAACGAGAGCGAGTACGCCTCCCGCAGAATCGGGTACGTCGCCGCGATCAGCGACTGGACCGTGTCGTTCAGCAGGTGCGACACGCTCAGCGCCGCGACCACCGCGAACGCCGCCCCGCCGTCCGTCTTCGCCGACTCTGGCTCACCCACCGCACCGCCCCTCGTTCGCCGCCCGCGCCGCTCCATCATGGTCTGAACTATGCCGCAAGGGCGGTACCGTCAGCGCCGGGCGGGACTAACGCCGGAGACCGCGAGCCCCGCTACCGACCTCGCACCCGCGCCGCCCCCGGCGTACCATCCCGCCTCACCCGAACCCAGGAGGCAGCGATGCACACCGAACCGCAGCGCGAACACAAGTGGCTGGAACAACTCGTCGGCGAGTGGGACACGGAGACGACCTACTCCACGGGGCCGGGCGAGCCGGAGACCACGCAGGCCGGGACCGAGTCCGTCCGCTCGCTCTCGGTGTGGGTGCTCTGCGAGGGGACGATGCCCACGCCCGACGGGAAGCCGGTGCGGTCGGTCCTGACGATCGGGTACGACCCGGCCAAGGGCAAGTTCGTCGGCACCTTCGTCGCGTCGATGATGACGAACCTGTGGCTGTACGAGGGCAGCCTCGACGCGGCCGGGCGGGTGCTCACCCTGGAGGCCGACGGGCCGAGCTGCTCGGAGGAGGGGGCGACCGCGAAGTACCGGGACGCGATCGAAGTCGTCTCGCCGGACCACCGGGTGATGACCTCGCGGTGCCTGGGGACGGACGGCGAGTGGCACCTGTTCGTGACCGCCCACTACCGCCGGAAGGCGTGACCGCCCGCCCCGCCGCACTCGCCCGGCGACTCGCCCCGGAGTTCGACCCAGATCGGGGCGTGGTCGCTCGTCTTCTCCCACCCGCGCACCTCCCGGTCCACGCCGGCCCCGGCCAGCCGGCTTGCCGCGGCGGGGTTGAGCAGTAGGTGGTCGATGCGTAAGCCCGCGTCCCGCCGCCACGCGCCGGCGGTGTAGTCCCAGAACGTGTAGACCCGCCCGGCCGGGTTCAGGTGCCGCATCGCGTCGGTCCACCCCTGGGTGAGCAGGGCGCGGTACGCCGCGCGCGATTCGGGCCGGAAGAGGGCGTCGGACTCCCAGCCGGCCGGGTCGTAGACATCGATTTCCTCGGGGATCACGTTGTAGTCGCCGGCGAGAATCACCGGCTCCGGCAGGGCTACTAACTCCGCGGTTCGCGCGGCGAAGCGCTCCAGCCAGCGGAGCTTGTAGTCGAACTTCGGCCCCGGCGCCGGGTTGCCGTTGGGCAGGTACAAACAACCGACGCGCACGCCGCCGATCGCGCCTTCGAGGTACCGGCTCTGGATGTCGTCCGGGTCGCCGGCCAGTCCCCGCGCCGTCTCGGCCGGCTCGCCCGCGCGGGCCAGGATGGCGACGCCGTTCCACGCCTTCTGCCCGTGCCAGACCGCGTGGTAGCCCACCTCAGCAAGCGCGACGTGCGGGAACTTCTCCTGCGGCGCCTTCAACTCCTGCAGGCACGCCACGTCGGGTTGCGTTTCGGCGAGCCAGCGCAGAAGCACCGGGAGCCGGGCGTTGACGCTGTTCACGTTGTAGGTGGCGATCCTCACGTCTCGCCCAGCAGCCGCAGCGTCGCCGGGTCGCGCTCGCCGCCGAAGTAGCGCCGCAGCACGCGGTCGAACGCCGAGCCGGCGGGGGAGACGCACGCGAACAGGGTCGCCGACGAGCGCAGCTTCACGTCGTCCGGCGAGCCGAACACGTCGAGGGCAGAAGCCTTGCCCGGAACGCCCGCGGCCGCCTCGGCGCACTCGAGTAGCCGCGGCCCGAGCACGGGGTGGGCGAGATACGCCTCGGCCTCGGCGCGGCCCTTGATCGCGTACTGTCTCGCGGTCGAACTCGACCCGAGGCCGGCGAGCTGCGGGAAGACGAACCACATCCAGTGCGTCCGCTTCCGCCCGGCCCGGATTTCTGCGAGCGCCCGCTCGTAGACGCCCGCCTGGGCCTGCACGAAGCGGACCAGGTCGTGCGGGTCGCCGGTCTGAGACTCGCTGGCGTCGGGCACGGCCCCGCCTCCTGAAAGTGACACCGCCCGCACCGCCTCCCCGTTCTACAGCCGGGCGGGGGCGTGGGCCACCCGGACCTCGTTCCCGGCGACACGACCGTCGGGCCGGGTGGCGAGCGCGGCGGCAAGCTCGAACGACCGGAGCCGGGCGGCGTGGTCGAAGATTTGCGCGGTCAGCATCAACTCGTCCGCCCCGGTCGCGTCGGCGATCGCCTCGAGTTTCTGCCGCACGGCGTCCGGCGAGCCGACGGCCGAGCAGAGCGTCATCCGCTCGACGTGCGCCCGCTCGGCCGGGGTCCACAACGTGTCCATCGACTCGACCGGCGGCGGGAGCGGCCCCCGCTCGCCCCGGATCATGCCCAGGAACGCCTGCTGCACCGAGGTGAACAGCCGCCGGGCCTCGGCGTCGTTGCCGGCGACGACCGCATTCACCCCGACCACCGCATACGGCTCGGCCAACACTTCGGACGGCCGGAACTGGCTGCGGTAAAGGTCGAGCGCCTCGAACAAGAGGTCCGGGGCGAAGTGCGAGGCGAAGGCGAACGGCAGGCCGAGTTCCGCCGCGAGCCGGGCGCCCGAGTCGCCCGACCCGAGCAGCCAGACGGGCACGTCCAGCCCCTCGCCGGGGACCGCGCGGACGCCGTTCCCAGGACCGCCCGCGCGGAAGTAACCGCGGAGTTCTTCCAAATCCTGCGGGAAGTCGTTGCCGCCGAGCAGGTTGCGCCGGAGGGCGCGGGCGGTGCGCTGGTCCCCGCCGGGCGCGCGGCCGAGGCCGAGGTCGATGCGGCCGGGGAACAGCGCGTCCAGCGTGCCGAACTGCTCGGCGACCACCAACGGTGCGTGGTTGGGCAGCATCACCCCGCCCGCCCCGACCCGGATGCGCTCCGTCCCCGCGGCGACGTGCCCGACGACGACGGCGGTGGCGGCGCCCGCGACGCCGGGGATGTTGTGGTGCTCGGCGACCCAGAACCGGCGGTAGCCCCACCGCTCCGCGTGCCGGGCCAGGTCGAGCGTGTTGCGCAGCGCCTCACCGGCCGTCCCGCCCTCGCGGATCGGGGACAGGTCGAGCACGGAGAGCGGGATGTCGGACAGCGGCGTCATGGCGTCACCTAGTTGGGTGCGAACTGCCCGCGGCCCACAGGGGAGTACCCGAACGGGGCGGGCGTATTACGCGCCCCGACCCGGCGCCGCAACCGGGATTTGTCTTGCGTTCCGCCCCGCGGCGTGGCCCAATGGTCGATACTACCCCCCACCCTGGGCCGCGCCGTGCTCGCACTCCTCGCCTGCTCGCTCCTGACCGCCGGCCCCGCGCACCCGCTGGCCGGCCTCGCCGACGGCGACAGGGTGGTGCTGCTCGGCGGCACGCTCGTCGAGCGCGAGCAGTATTCGGGCCACTGGGAGGGCGCCCTGTTGCGGGCCAACCCCGGCAAGTCGCTCAGCGTGCGCAACCTCGGCTGGAGCGGCGACACGGTGTTCGGCGATGCCCGCGCCGGCTTCGACGCCCCGGCCAAGGGGTACGAGCGGCTGGTGGCCCTCACGCGCGAGTTGAAGCCGACGGCGGTCGTGCTGGCGTATGGGCAGAACGAGTCGTTCGGCGGCGCGAGGGAACTGCCCGCGTTCCGAAATCAGTACGGCAAGCTGCTAAGCGACCTCGCCGGGACGAAGGCGAAGCTAATCCTGATGACGCCGCCGCCGTTCGAGGCGACGCCGCCGATGCGCGACGCGGACGCCAAGAACCGCGACCTGGCCGCGTACTGCGACGCCATCCGCGCTCTCGCCGCCGAGCGGGCGTTACCGCTGATCGACCTGTTCGCGGCGATCCCGGCGGCGAAGCTCGGGCCGCTGACCGAGAACGGCGTCCACCTCTCGGCTGAGGGCTACCGGCTCACGGCCCGGCTCGCGGTCGGCGGGGAGTCGTTGCCGGGTGACGCCGCCGTGCGCGAGTTGATCGTGGCCAAGAACCGGCTGTTCTTCTTCCGCTGGCGCCCGCAGAACGAGACGTACCTGTTCGGCTTCCGCAAGCACGAGCAGGGGAAGAACGCCGCCGAGGTCGCGGAGTTCGACCCCCTGGTCGCCGAGGCCGAGGCGGGCGTGCGCAGGCTGTTACAATCGAAGTAGCCGAACTGACTCCCCACCCGCAGGCTCCTCCCATGCGACCCTGGCCCGCGCTCCTCGCCGTGCTCCTCTCGAACGCCCCAGTGCTCGCGCAGTCGAACGCCAGGGTGCCCGACCCCGACCCGGAACTCGAGCGCAAAACGTTCGTGCTCCCCGATGGGTTCGAGGTCAACCTGTTCGCGGCGGACCCGATGCTGGCCAAACCGATTCAAATGAACTTTGACCCAGAGGGGCGCCTCTGGGTCGCGTCGAGCGAGGTCTACCCGCAGATCAAGCCGGGCCAGACGCCCACCGACCGCGTGCTGATCCTCGAAGACACTAAGGGAGCGGGCAAGGCCGACAAGGTGACGGTCTTCGCGCAGGGTCTGCTCATCCCCACCGGCGTCGCGCCGGGGGACGGCGGGGCTTACGTGGCGGACTCGACGGACCTGGTGCACTACTCCGACCCCGACCCCCTCACCGGAATGGCGCGCAAAAAGCGCGTGGTGCTCTCGGGCTTCGGCACCGAGGACACGCACCACATCCTGCACACCTTCCGCTGGGGTCCGGACGCGCGGCTGTACATGAACCAGTCGGTCTACATCCACAGCCACGTCGAGACCCCGCACGGCGTGAGGCGCCTCAACGCCGGGGGTGTCTGGCGCCTCCGCCCCGAGTCGCTCGACCTGGAGGTGTTCGCGCGCGGCTTCTGGAACGCCTGGGGGACGCAGTTCGACCGCTGGGGCGCGTCGTTCGCCACCGACGGGGCCGGGGGCGAGGGCGTCAACTACCTGGTGCCCGGTGCGTACTACGCCGCGGCTGCGGACGCCGCGCGCACCCTCCCCGGATTGAACTCCGGCAGCCCCAAACTCTGCGGCCTCGCGGTCGTGAGCGGCCGGCACATGCCCGACGACTGGCAGGGGAACCTGATTACCAACGACTTCCGCGGCCACCGCGTCTGCCGCTTCGTGGTGCGGCCCGACGGCAGCGGCTACAACTCCGTCGAGAAGCAGGAACTGATTAAGAGCACCCACCCCGCGTTCCGCCCGATCGACGTGGCCGTGGGGCCGGACGGGGCCGTCTACATCGCCGACTGGTACAACCCGATCATCCAGCACGGCGAGGTCGATTTCCGCGACCCCCGCCGCGACAAGACCCACGGCCGCATCTGGCGCGTCACCGCCAGGGGCCGGCCGCTGGTGCCGAGGCCCAAACTCGTCGGCGAGCCGGTCGCTGCACTGTTGGAGCAGTTGAAAGCGCCCGAGCAGTGGACTCGGCTGATGGCCAAGCGCGTGCTAGTCGAGCGCGGGCCGGCACAGGTCGTCCCGGAACTGCGCCAGTGGCTCGCGGCCCTCGACTCGAAGGACGCGGGGTTCGAGCACCACCGCCTCGAAGCGCTGTGGCTGTTCCAGGGGCTGGACGCGCCCGACGCGATTCTCCTGGAAGCCGTGCTGGCGAGTGCGGAGCCGCAAGCCCGCGCGGCGGCGTGCCGCGTCGCGGGACAGTGGGCGGGGCGGCTCTCGGCCTCGGACGCCAAGCGGCTCGAACCGATGGTGGGCGACCCGCACCCGCGCGTCCGCCTGGAAGCGGTGCGGGCGCTCGCGGCGTTCCCCGATGCAACTTCGGCGGCAGTCGCGGCGCGGGCGCTCAAGCTGCCGGTGGACACGTCGCTCGACTACGCGCTGTGGCT
>CAXTPM010000235.1:0-7589 GCA_964245865.1 uncultured Fimbriiglobus sp.
AAAGCTCGCTGAACAACGACCACTTTTGGACGGAGGTCGCCCTGTTCGCCGCCCCCTTGACGTGGACGATCCTCCGGAACCAGCTCTACATGGACCTAATCCTCACGAAGACGGAGCAGGCCACCACGACCGGCCAGCTCTTCTCGGCCACCGGCGGCCGGGGCCGCGCCTACGTCAGCCGCGAGGACTGCGCACGGGCCGTCGCCGGGGCGTTGGTCCGGGCGGAAGGCTCGGAGGTCCTCGACGTCACGGGTCCGGCCGCCGTCACGCAGGACGAACTGGCGGCGCTGCTCAGCCAGGCCACCGGCCGGCCCGTCGCGCACGTCGACGTGCCGCCGGGTTGGCTGGCCGAGGGCCTGTCGCAGACCGGTCTGCCGCCCGAGACGGTCAAGGTCATCGTGGACTTCGACGTGGCGGCGGCCCGCGGCTACCACGGCCTGGTCACGCCCACGGTCGAGCGGCTCACGGGGACCGGACCGATGGCTCTCAAGGCGTTCCTGAGCAAACACATCGCGGCGGCCTGACGGGTGGTCGCTTTGCCCGATGTACGCAGCCGAGCCGCCCCATGACACCCGATCCCGCGACGCCGCGTTCCCGGCTGCCGATTTACCTGTTGTCGGCAGCCGGATTTACCATCCTGACCACCGAGTTCGTGATCGTCGGCCTGTTGCCGGCGTTGGCGAACGATCTCGGCGTATGCGTTTCCCAGGCAGGCCTGCTAGTCACCCTTTTCGCCGCGACGGTCGCCGCGGTCGGCCCGCATCTAACCGCCCGTCTCGCTCACTGCGAACGCAAGAAGCTCTTCTTGGCCACGCTGCTGCTTTTCGCCTTTTCCAACGCCCTCGCGGCCGTGTCGCCGAACATCGTCGTCATGGCCGTGGCGAGGTTCCTCCCGGCGTTGATGCTGCCGGTCTTCTGGTCGCTGGCGAGTGAAACGGCCGTCCGCACCAAGGCGGAAAAGCGGTGTCGATGGTGAACTTCGGCATCGTCGCCGCCACGATCTTCGGCATCCCCATCGGCACACTGATTTCGGACCGGTTCGGCTGGCGCGCCGCGTTCGCGGCGATCGGCATCCTCGCCCTGGCGAAGGCCGTGTTGCTGTCGGTCTGTCTTCCCGCAATCCACGTCGACCGGGTTCACGCGCCGGTCTGGCGGCAGATGGGCATCCTGCGTCAGCCCCAGGTGCTCGGTCACGTCCTACTTTCCCTCCTCGTGTATGGCGGCATGTTCACCGCCTATACCTACCTGGCGGACATTCTCAAGAAGTTGGGCGGCTTCAGCGGGGCGGCGGTGGGCTGGATTCTCATGGGCTTCGGCGGCGTCGGGCTTCTCGGCAACTGGCTGGGCGGGCGATTTGTGGATCGCCATCCGCTACGGGCCTCGGTCGTCTTCTGTGTACCCTTGGCGACCGCTCTGCTTTTGCTGGTGCCGCTTCTCGAGTCGCCGACCGGGTTGACACTGGTACTGGCGGCGTGGGGGATCTGTCACGCCGCGCTCTTCACCGTGTCGCACACCCGGGTCATGAAGGCGGCCGCCGGGACACCGGCGTTGGGTGCGTCGCTGAACGTATCCGGTGCGAACTTCGGTATCGCGCTCGGCGCACTCGTCGGCAGCCGGGTGATCGATTCCGCCGGACTCGGAAGAGTCACCCTCGCCGCTGCGGCGATCGTCGCCTTTGCGACTGCCGCCGCAGCGGCCGGCACGCTCGCGAAGACCCGACACCTCCGCACCACGGACCCCGCTTTTAATGCGGGAGGGGTTACTTAGTTCCGGGGGGTCTGTGGCAGCTGCGTCCGCGGTGCTTGCGACGAGGTAAAACCGGTGGCTTCACCGAGCAAAGTGGGAGAGGGACGATGAGATTGCGATTTCTCGGATGGGCCGGCGTCGAAGTCGAGCACGACGGCCACACCCTAATCATCGACTGCTTGAAGGACTCCTTCCCGCTCATCCCGGGCGCCGAGCTCGTCTCCCCGCAAGGACCGGGCCGGGCCGCGGCGGCGTTGGTGACGCACCTGCACTCCGATCACGCCGACCCGGTGGCGATCGCGGCGGCACTGGCGGAGGGAGCCCCCGTCTTCCGGCCCGAGCCGAACCTGGGGTCGGGCGACGACCTGGTCATGACTGCGCCGGCGGAGGCGCAGTTCCGCGAAGTCGGCTTGGTGCCCGAGGTCGTGCCGGTGTGGGACGAGCGTCGCGTGGGGCCGTTCCGCATCACCGCCGTGCCGGCCGTGGACGGCTTCGGCGAACCGCAACGCACCTGGGTCGTCGAGTGTGCGGGGGCTCGCATCCTTCACGCCGGCGACACCATGTTCCACGGCCACTGGTGGGCCATCGCGCGGGCGGTGGGTCCGATCGACATCGCGTTCCTCCCGATCAACGGGCCGACGCTCCGGATCCCGCACGTCCAACCGCCGAGCCCCTTCCACGCCGCGATGTTGCCGGAAGAAGCCGCAGTCGCCGCCCACATTCTGCGGGCGCGGGTCGCAGTGCCGATCCATTATGAACTGCTGAACAAGCCGCCGGAGTACACTGAGACGCCCTGGGCGGCCGAACGCTTCTCGGAAAAAGCCCAGGCGCTCGGCGTCGTACCGCGGGTCGCGACCCGCGGAAAATGGTTCTCCGCGGAGTGAATGGACTCTGATGTCCCGATCAGCGAGGTTACGAGTCGGCGAGGGGAGGCGAAGGGCTAGCGCAAGTGATATCCGACGGGTGACGAAGCCAAGTTCGACCGCCCCCGAGACGACCCGCCATACTCACGTCGAAGGTTAGTTGTTACCTCTGATTTGGCCGGGCGAGGGCTGCTGAAACGCGGGGGGCAGAAGCGGCGTTCGGCGGGCGAGAGCCGAAGGGCGGCGGGCAGGCCGCGCGGGAGCGGGTGAACGTCCGGGTGGAGGGCGTGGGAGAGAATCTCCAGGCTGTCCACCAGTCGCGGCCCCGGTCGGCTGAAGTAGGCGTTCCCGTCCGTGACGTACACCCGACCCGCCCGCACGGCGGGTAGGTCCACCCAGCCGGGTCGAGCGGTGAGGCCCGGCAGATCGACCAGGGTGCGTTCCAGCGTGAACCCACAGCACGCGACGACGAGAACGTCCGGACGGGCGTCCAAGACCTCCTCCCAGGTCAGCGTCCGCGACGGTCGCCCGGCCCGCCCGATCGCCTCGTCGCCGCCGGCCAGTCGGACCAGTTCCGGCGACCAGTGGCCGCAACTGAACGGCGGGTCGAGCCACTCCAGCAGGACGACGCGCGGGCGGTCGGCCACCCGCTCGGAGCGGGCGGCGACGGCGTCGATCCGCCGCCGCAGGTCCGACACGACGGCCTCCCCCCGGCCCGCCACGCCCGCCGCCCGGCCAACCGCCAGCAACGTGTCCAGCACGTCTTCGAGCGACATCGGTTCGAGGTTGATGACCCGCGGGCGGCCCGGCAGCGAGCGGGCGGCGGTCACCTCGGCCTCGGCCACGGCGCACACGTCGCACAGCGCCTGGGTGACGATCAGGTCGGGCCGCAACCGCTCCAGCGTCGGCAGGTCGAGGGTGTACAGCGCCCGCTGCGTCGTCAGCCGCTCCCGCACCAGGGCGTCGATGTCCCGGCTGCTGGCGTCGTGGGATCAGCGTCCGGGTGACCTTCGGCAGGCCGGCCACGAAGGGCGGGTGGTCGCACTCGTGGGTCACGCCGACGAGGTTGTCGCCGAGGCCGAGGTCGCAGACGATCTCGGTCGCGCTCGGGAGCAGGGACACGATTCGCATTTCGCACCTCCGGTATTACCGTCAGGCCGCGACGGCGGTCGGGGCCGGCTCGCGGAGTACGGGGAACCCGCGCTCGGCGACGGCCAGGGTGCCGAACAGGGCGGCGGCGAACACCGCGTCGCCCAGGAGCGTGTTCTGGAAGAACGGGATGGCCGCGACGTAGCACGCCGCGAAACCCTCGGCGGAGTAAGGATACCACAGCCACCAGCAGGCGAAGTTGGCGACGACGAAGAACTGGACCGAGCCGAGCAGGGCGACGACGGCAGTGTTCGCCACCGTGCGGCGGGACCGCAGCCACCGTCCCAGGAGGACGTTGACGGCGAAACTGCCGTACACGACCGGGATCAGGACGTGCAGGCTGAGGAAGAGGTCGCTCAGGAACAGGGCGGCGAGCGGGAGCAGCAGGGCGAGCCGGCGGTCGGCGAGGCACGCCCCGCCGAACAGGGCCATCGCCCCACCGGCGTGAAGTTCGGCGGGTGAGGGATCAGCCGGGCGAGGGCGGCGGACGCGACCATCGCGGCGAGGACGGGGAACCGGCCGTTGGTCATCGGAAGCTCCGAAGTAGGTCGTTCGGGGAACGCTGCCGACCGGGGTGGCCGGTCGGCGGCAGCGGGTCTTCAGTGCGAATCCGCGATCACCTCGCCGCCGTCGCGGGTGGCCAGCGCGTACAGCGTCTGCGGCGACAGGGAGTTGGCCAGGAAGTGGACCGACCAGTCCACGAACAGGGCGTTCGCCCCGCCGGGGTGGTCGCTGGAGATGCCCCACAGGCCGGCGACCCCCTTACCCGGCCCGCCGTTGTTCGCCCCGTCCGGGAAGACGCTCGTGAGCAGGTTGATCGCCTTGGACGCCTGGTTGTAGTGGGGCCGGCCGTGGACCCACACGCCCCGCCCGAACTTGACCGACTCGACCACGTCGATGGTCTGGGACGTGCCGTCCGTGAAGTCGGCGATGCGGAGCGCCTGGAGTTCCGCGAACCCCCCCCGGTTCCCGGCGCTCCCGAGGCCGGCGATGTTGTTCGCGCCGTTCAGCCCGTTGTAGTCGATCACGGCCAGTTCCAGAATCTTGTCGGCCAGGGGCAGCGAGTGGGGAGCCTTCTTCAGGCCGTAGACGTGCCTGTTCGACGGGCAGACGTACATCGGGATTTGGGTCTGCCCGAGCGTCCGGTTCGGCTCCTCGTCGATGGCGAGGTCCATCGCCAACCCCCGGTAGAGGTTGCCCTGTTCGAGGTACGGCAGGAGGGCGGCGAACAGGCCGGGGCGGTACGGGCCGGCGTTCAGGGCGGCGGCCGGGACCGACGCGGCGGGCGTCCCCTCGGGGTAGCCCTTGAGGGCCGTGCCGACCGGGAACCGCAGGTTCGCGTCGTAGCACGTCTGGAGGGCGAGGCCGATCTGCTTGAGGTTGTTCTGGCAAGTCGTGCGGGCGGCGGCTTCGCGGACCTTCTGGACGGCGGGCAGCAGCAGGCCGATCAGGACGGCGGTGATCGCAATCACCACCAGCAACTCGATCAGCGTGAAGGCGCAACGGGGCGTGCGGCCTTCCGGCCCAAGAGCCGGCAGTGGCGTTCGTGTGCAGGCCCCACAAGCCCAGGCCCGCCGGCGTGGCGGGCCGGCTACTCGGGCAGGCGGAATGTGAGGGTCGTCCAAAACGACTCCCACTCGTAGTCCTCCGCCTTCGGGCGGGTCATGTGGGTGAGTCGAATCGTCATCAGCCTCGCGCGTGCGACGGGGATCAGCGCCTCGCCCTTCGCGTCGGTGCGCACCGTGCCGGCGGGGTCTTGGCCGTCGCCGGGGTGGTCCCAACCGAGGTTGGCGTCGGCGAGCGGCTTCCCCTCGAACAGCACCCGAACCTTCAAGGCGTCTCCCGCCTTGCAGCCGAAGGGGTTCGTCAGCGGCACGATCTCCAGCGGCAGGCCGAGCGGCTTGCGGGGGTCGCCGCCCCAGCCGTCGCCGACCCGCACCAGCGCCTTCGGCGACTTCGAGTACCGCTCGACGGCGGGTTGGTCGAGGGACTTGTCCTTCGCCCGCATGCGGTAGTCGTGGGGCAAACCGTCGCTGACCAAGTATTCGTTGAACGCCTCGGCGTCGAGTTTGAGGATTTTCGGCGTGGTCTGGACGGCGACCGCGTAGACGCCATTCTGGGTGGGCGTCCACGCCAGCACCCCGGCCTTGTCCTTGATCCCGCCGGCGTCGGCGTCGGCCACCGTCCCGTCTGGCGCGACGACGACCCGCCTGGCGAACTTCGCCGGGTCCGGGGCGTGATCCCCGGTCGGGAACTTGGTCCCCGACACCGCCGACACCGCCGCCTTCTCGTGGCGCTTTGCCGAAGCCGGCGGGACCAGCCAGAGGTCGTGGGCCGTGGCGCGGGGCAGGAACAGGATCGCGGACGCGGCGACGAGTGCCGCGCCCCGAGCGTTGATCCGCATCGACCACCTCCGTTATTTGTTGGCTGACGGTTTGTCCACAGGCACCCACAAGGCGCAGCGGTGTTGGGCCTTGTCCCGCTCGCGTACAGCAGTGACACCCCGCCGCCCCGGTTCGGTGAACGCAACGGCCGCCGACCCGCCGCGCGCCGTGCGAGTGAGGTGTTCGTCGGGCGAAAGCCCTTTCGGCGGGGCCGGGCGGTACCGCTCGGCCCCGATCTCGATCCGTTCGAGCGCCTCCCGGTCGCCGTCCCCAGGTTCGTCGGCCCCGACGTGGAACGCCATGCCCCCGACCAGCCCACACGGGCGGGTGAGCGGCGGCAGCTCGACGGCTGCCGCCTTCGCAGTAGCGGCCCAGCGGCCCCAGCCGTTCTGGAGCGGGAGCGGCTCGTCATCCACTCTCACCTACGGGCTGACGGCTACGACGGTGTAACAGCGGTGCCGGCTGCCATGAGACGAAGGGCGAGTGCCGAGAGGCTCAATGTACGGGTCGCGGCAGCCTCCGATGCCAGCCAAGTGTGTTACAGGCTTGAAATTGGTGTTACCGAGTAACCGAACGACGGCGGGGTGGTGAACCGGATTGGCGTGAGACACCCACCGGGCCGGCGCGGTCGCAAGGGCGAGAATCGCCGCCACGATCTGTCCCGGCTTTGAGAAACCGACCAGGGTCATATTGGTTGTTGGCCGGACCGTGGCATACGGCCTAGAATCTGGCTGTACGGGAAGCAATTTTTTCACTTCGGAGACGCGCAGTCGGTAATGGGAACATGGCTCAGGGCAACGCATGGCTTCCGCATTCGTGATTTCGTCGTGGTGCTGACCTTGTTCAGTCACCTGATGGTCACGTTCGGGTTCCCGCTGCCCTCCCCGAGCCGCAACAGGCCGACCGACGGCGCTCCCTACCCGTGCCAGTCCCGCCCGTGCGGGTGCCTCACCTCGGAGCTGTGCTGGCAGGGCGACTGCTGCTGCTTCACCCTCGAAGAGAAGGTCACCTGGGCCGAGGCGAACGGGGTCGAGCCGCCCGCGCACGTCCGCCCGCTGGTCGAGTCCCGCCGCTCCCGCCCGGCCCCGGCGGCCAAGAAGAAGTTCTGCTGTTCGGAGGCCGGGCCCGCCGTCGAGTCGGTATTGGCCCCCTCGTCCCGTTGCGAGAAGCGGAAGGCGGCGGCGTGTTGCAGCGACAAGTCGGCGTGCGAAGTCGCACCGGACACAGAAGGCCCGCACTGCGCGGCCGAGCCCGAGTCGAAGAACTGTTGCGAGCAGAAAACGCCCGCCAGCGCGGACGCCAGCGTCCGCTGGGTGGTCGGCATCTTCGCTCAGAAGTGCCGGGGCGAGGGGCCGGCGGGGCAGTTCCAACTCGACCCCGCCGTCGTCCCCGATCTGACCCCCGTCTTCGTGGCCGAACCCCGGCGCGGCGACCGCGCCGCCCCGGC
>CAXTPM010000236.1:0-4302 GCA_964245865.1 uncultured Fimbriiglobus sp.
CCGGCCGGGTGGTCGTACTGCCCGCCGACGACCGCCTGCCGGACGGCGGCGCGGCCGAAGCGCAGGTGGGCGAGTGCGGCGCGCAGCACGAACGGGCTGAACCGCCCCGGCACGGTCTTTGGGTTCAGGATGACCTCGAAGTAGTCGTACAGCGGCGGCGCCCCGGCGTACTCCTCGCCGTCGAGCAGGAAGTTGCGGTTCGGATCGACGTTGAGTTCATCGAACCGCCGGCCCCAGGCGAAGCCGTGTGGGCTGACCGCGTGGACCATCACCACGCCGAACGCCGGCGGAGCCTTAGCGAAGCGCTCCAGGTAGCCCAGTTGCACCGCGCTACCCACCCGCCCCTCGGCGCCGTGGACCCCGCTGGTGAGTACCAGCGTCGGCGGACTCGGGTCGCGGCCGGGCCACCGGGCGACATCAATACTCAGTTCCTCGCCGTTCGGCCCCCGCGCGCTGATGGTATGCCGCTCGTGACTCCACCCGGCGGGGATGGCCTCGGTGAAGCGGCGGCGGGCGGCGGCGTAGTCGGGGCTGAACTGGGGCGGCGTCAAATGCGAATCCGGGGCGGGCGGGCGACTTCGCGGCGGGGTGCGGCTAGACTCTTGATATGAACAGCCCGCCCCCCGAACCGCCGACGCCGAAGCACGGCAAGAAACTCCTCGCCGGCATGGCAGTGGTCATGCTGGTGCCGGTCTGCCTGGTGGTGTTCGTCTTCCCGCTGCTCGCCAAGCCGGGGTTCGACGACGTGTCGCAGCTCACCCCCACCGAGATTTCGCGCCTGGAAGTCGTGATCCGCAACCGCCAGGGGATCGACGACGGCCCCGACATCGGCCCGTATGTGGCCGACCCCGCCGACTACGCGGCCATCCTCGACGCACTTCGTAACGTGCCGAAGGTGCCAGACTTCGACGGCGCGCGAGGGCCGATCCTCGGCGAGTTCCAGGTGTTGCCCAAGAACGGCCGCAAGGGGACCATCCGCCTCTACTGGCAGCAGCCCGCCGCCGGCCCCGAGGCGGGACCGCCGCGACTGCGCTTCCAGATCGGCCCCGCGAAGTTCGAGGGCGGCAGCGTGGCGGGGCTAATCGACGCGGTAGCTAAAGGCGCGGAGCGGGGGAAGTAGGAAGAAACCAGCCGAAAGCCCGCCGTCCGCGACGGCGCGGAACCCCTTGGCGGGCGAGTCCGCGCCGTCGCGGACGGCGGGCTTTCGGGCTGTATTGTTCTTGGCTGTGACGCGAGTTCCCCCATGCGCACCCTTGCCGTCGGCGACATCCACGGCTGCTACGCCGCGCTGACCACCCTGGCCGCGCTCGTGCCGTTCCGCCCCGCCGATACCCTCATCACACTCGGCGACTACGTGGACCGGGGGCCGGACAGTTTCGCCGTCCTCGACTGGCTCATCGACTATGCCAAGTGTGGCAAACTGGTCGCACTACGCGGCAACCACGAGGTGATGATGCTCGCCGCGCGGGACAGCCCCGAGGCGCTCGGCGACTGGCTGGGCTGCGGCGTCGAGACGACGCTGATGTCGTACTCGCCGCTGGGCGATGCCGGGAAACTCGCCGATGTCCCTGACAACCACTGGGCGTTCCTGAACTCGACCACGCCCTACCACGAGACCCGCCGGCACGTGTATGTCCACGCCAGTGCCTACGCCGATTACCCGAAGAGCGAGCAGCCGGAGTTCATGCTGTACTGGGAGCCGTTCGAGCGCGCGAGGCCGCACGAGTCGGGCAAGGTGCTAGTCTGCGGGCACACGCCGCAGAAGTCCGGCGTCCCGGCGAGCGTGGGGTACGCGATGTGCCTCGACACGGATTGTTGCCGGGGCGGCTGGCTGACGTGCTGCGAGGTCGAGTCGGGCCGCTACTGGCAGGCGAGCGAACTCGGCGAGACGCGGAGTGGGTGGCTGGGGGAGTAGGGCGACTTTGTATTCTGAGCGGGGGGTAAACCCCCGCTCAGAAGGTGGAGGCGAGGACCGCCGGAACCTACGTCGTCGCCAGGGGAGCCGCGGCCGGCTTGGTGCCGCCCTGCCCCGGCCCGGCGACCTTGGCCTCGCCCTCGCGGATGAACTCGATGATCGCCTGCTCGCCGCCGTCGCCCAAGCGGCGCTCGTGGACTTTCAAGATGCGCGTGTAGCCGCCGGGGCGCGAGGCGAACCGTGGCCCGACTTCGTTGAACAGCTTTTTGAGCACCGTGTCGTTGGCGCTCTCGGTCAGTTCGTTGTCCTTGGTGTACACGCCGCTGACGGCAATCGGCCCGAGCTTCATGATCGCCTGGCGGCGGAAGTGCAGCGCGGCGACTTTGCCCTCTCTGGTGCCGTCGTCCGCCGCGACGGCCTTCCGCGCCAGCGTGATCAGCTTCTCGACGAACGGGCGCAGCTCTTTGGCCTTCGGCACCGTGGTGCGGATCGACTCGTGCGTAATCAGCGCGCGGCTGAGGTTGCGGAAGAGAGCCAGGCGGTGGCTGGCGTTGCGGCTAAGTGCCCGGCCTTTGAGACGGTGGCGCATGGAACCCTCGAAAGTGGGTTGTGAAACGAGACTCGCCGCCCCGTGCCAAGGTAGGCGGCGAGCGTCCGGGGCGCTAGTGAGGGCGCCCCGGCGACAAGTCAGCAGTTTAGCGGCGACCAGCCTTCATGCCAAGGGTCAGGCCGCGCTCGACGAGCTTCTGCTTGACTTCCTTCAAGGTCGTCTCGCCGAAGTTGCGCACTTCGAGTAACTCGTCGTCCGAACGGATCACGAGGTCGCGCACCGTGGTAATCCCCTCGGATTCCAGGCAGTTCGTCGCCCGCACCGACAGGTCCAACTCGGCAAGACTCATGTTCAGCTTGCGGTCGAGTTCGGGGTCGCCGGCCGCGCCGCCCGCCGAGCCGATTTCGATGGCGCCGTCGTCCAGCGACACCTCCGGCCCAGGCTCGCTGTACTGGATGAACGGGTTGAGGTGCTTCCGCAGAATCTTCGCCGCTTCCACGAGCGCCATCTGCGGGCTGACGGTGCCGTTGGTCCAGACTTCGAGCATGAGCCGGTCGTAGTTGGTCCGCTGGCCGACGCGGGTCTCCTCGATGTCGTACTTCACGCGGACTACCGGCGAGAAGCTGGCGTCCACCGGGATGGTGCCGATCTCGCGCTCCTTGCCGGCGTTCTCCTCGGCGGTGCGGTAGCCGCGGCCGTTCTCGACGTGCATCTCCATCACGAACGGCGTGTCGCTCGAAAGGGTGCAGATGTGGTGGTCGGGGTTGATGATCTGCACGCTCTCGTCGTGCTGGATGTCCGACGCCCGCACCTCGCCGGCGGTCGATTTGTCGATGCGAATGATCTTCGGCTGGTCGCTGGTGTTCTTGACGACCAAGCTTTTGATGTTCAGCACGATGTCGGTGACATCTTCGACCACGCCCGGAATGGTGCTGATCTCGTGCTGCACGCCCTGGATGGTGATGCGCGTAACCGCGCTGCCTTCGAGGCTGGAGAGCAGAATGCGGCGGATGGAGTTACCCACCGTCATGCCGAAGCCGCGCTCGAACGGCTCGGCGTTGAACTTGCCGTAGGTATCACTGAGTGATCCGCGGTCTGAGGCGACCCGGCTGGGGAGTTCGAGTCCCCGCCAACGAATGCGCATGGTAGTCCCTCGGCCCCCAGCCCCCCAGCTTGCCGCGATCCGCGCCCGACTCCAGTGCGACAACTGGGGGCGCGGCCACTCAGCAAGGGGGGCCGGCGGCGAGTGTGTGAGTGAATGCACCGCACGTCGCGGGTGGGGGCAGATGGCATTGTAGCAGGCGGCGGCTAGTTGGTGTAGGGCGGGATGTCGGCGGGCAGTCCGACGCGCATGAAGAAGCGGGCGAATGATTGGGAGAGGTGTTCGAGGTACGGCGAGTTGAGGCGGTGGCGGGGGCCGAGTTGGGCGGCGTGGCGCTGGAGGTAGCCCACTGGAAGGATCACGAGTTGGCGGAAGTCGAGGTACAGGGCGCTCTGGTTGTCGTCCGGCGTATCCGGGTTGCTGAGCAGGTGCAGGGACGCCACGATGCCGCGTCGGACGGGTTCGAGAGCCTTGCGACTTCTGTAGGCCGGGTCTTGCGCGAGCAGCGCCGAGATCGGCCGAATCGGGCAGAGCGTGACCGAGCGAACTTTGTTGTTCGCCAAGTCGCAACTCTGCGTCAGGACGAGCAGGTCGTCTCGGCGGGTCACGAGCGGGAGGGCGAGTTGGTCGCCGAAGTCGTCCGGGACGACGGGCATCAGGCAGCCCCGCAGCCAGTCCCCCTGGGCGAGGTCGCCCCCTTCGGCGAGCGTCCACCAGGGCGTCATTCGGAGTCCC
>CAXTPM010000236.1:4312-4554 GCA_964245865.1 uncultured Fimbriiglobus sp.
GGGGAGCTCGTCCGCCGGGAACGGGAGGATTTCGAGCGGCCCGCCGTCGATCAGGGTGACCCGCAGGGTCGGCCCGGCCGGCGACTCCACGAGGGGGGGGTCGTACCAATTGAGGTCGCCGAGGAGGTGTTCGTCGGGGAACGGCAGCGGCTCGAGTGGTGCGGTGTCCACGACTCGAACTCGAATCGGCCCGAGGTCTTCCCGCTCAAGAATGGGCGGGTCGGTGGGGTCGAAGTCGAGGG
>CAXTPM010000236.1:4564-7558 GCA_964245865.1 uncultured Fimbriiglobus sp.
CGGTGGGGTGATTGTTCCCGGCGGCATGGTATCCAACGACTCGTCCATCGCTCCGCCCTCCTCAACGCGTTCGCCCGCCGCCATTCTACCGACTTTCCCAGCTCCAACAATCGCGCGAGTGCCCCTTGCAACTCGCCCCGGCGGCGCGATAATAGCCCCTTCGCACTCTCCCCAGTTTGGTCCAGGTGCCGGCACGCCGGCCAGTCAGGCGGTTCGGCGCATGCGGCTAGTTCTCGTCGGCCCCCCCGGCAGCGGCAAGGGCACCCAGGCCACCCGCCTAGTCGAGCGCCTCGGGCTGACTTACGTCGGCACGGGCGACATCTTGCGCGAGGCCATCCGGCTCCGCACCCCCGCCGGCCTGATCGCCGAGCCGCTGATCAAGCGCGGCCTGCTCGCGCCCGACCCCCTGGTCAACGAGGTCGTCGCCGAGCTGTTCCGCGGCCCGCACCGCCCGGAGCGCTTCGTGCTCGACGGCTACCCGCGCACCTACGCCCAGGCCGTGGCGTTCGACGCGCTGATGCGGCAAGAGTTCCTCAAGCTCGACGCGGTGATTAACCTCGCCATCGATGATGAAGACGTGGTGAAGCGCATCAGCTACCGCCGGCTGTGCGCGAATCCCGCCTGCGGCGCCTTGTACCACCTGATGGCCAGCCCGCCGAAAGTCACGGGCGTGTGCGACCGCTGCGGCAGCACGCTGGCGGTGCGATTCGACGACAAGGAGGAAACCGTCCGCCGCCGGCTGGTCGAGTTCCACGACCACACCGACGCACTTTTGGCGCACTACGAGCGCCAGGGCTTGGTGCGAAACGTCTCGGCGCTGGCGAGTGCGGATACAATCTACGCCAACATCATTGCCGCCCTCCCCGCGAAAGCGACCTGAGCGACCCCGCCATGCTGCGCCCGAATAACTACCGCACGCCCGAACTGAAGACCGCGCCGCAGATCGCCCACATGCGCGAGGCCGGCAAGCTGGTGGCGCGCGCTCTGCAGATTTGCCGCGACCTCGCCAAGCCGGGCGCCAAGACCATCGACCTGGACCGCGCCGTCGAGGCGTTCTACGCCGAAAACGGCGCGACCTCGCTGTTCAAGGGCTACCCCGGCCGCGTGCCGTTCCCGGCGGTGACGTGCATCAGCGTCAACGAAGAAGTCGTCCACGGCATCCCCAAGAACCGCGTGTTGAAAGACGGCGACCTGCTGAAGATCGACACCGCGTGCAAACTGAACGGCTGGTGCGCCGACCGGGCCATCAGCATCCCCATCGGCACCCTGCGGCCCGAGTGGGCGCGCCTAGTCAAAGTCGGAGAGGAAACGCTGCAGATCGCCATCGACCAGCTCCCCCGCAAGCGCTGGTGGAGCGAGATCGCGAGTCTCATGCAGATGCACGTCGAGCGCGCCGGCTTCAGGCCGGTGCAAGCCTACGTCGGCCACGGCATCGGCCGGGTGATGCACGAGAACCCGCAAGTCCCCAATTTCGTGAGCAACGAGAGCCGCAGCAAGTGGGACTTCGCTCTCGAACCGGGCCTCGTACTCGCGGTTGAGCCGATGGTGAACATGGGCACCGAGCAGGTGGTTACGCTGCGCGACCACTGGACGGTCGTCACCAAAGACGGCCTGCCGAGCGTGCATGTGGAGCACACGCTGGCCCTCACGAGTGACGGCGTGGTGGTGATTACCGCCGACGATGGTGCGTTCCCGGCGGTGGGGGTGCCGCCGGCCGGGGGTTCCACTACAACCCCCGCGTGATCTTCAACACCGCCGCCTACTTCGCGCTCTTCCTCGCCCCGGCGGCGCTGCTGTTTCGCCTGCTCCCCGCGCCGGCGAAGCCGTGGGTCTGCGTGGCGTCGGGCGTCGCGTTCTACTTGTATTTTAGCCTCACCGCGCACGGCGGGGTGTTCGGCGCGGCGTGCGTGCTGCTGTTCGCGTGGGAGGCGACGCTGCGCGCCTGGTACGGCCCCGACTCGCGCGCCTCGTGGCTCGGCGTGGCGGCGAGCCTGCTCATCCTCGGGGTGTTCAAGTACTGGAACTTTTTTGTTAGCCTGGGGGGTCGGATTACATTTGGCCGGGGCAGTTCCTGCCGCTGGGCGTGTCGTTCTTCACCTTCGAGTTCATCCACTACGCGGTGGACCGGCGCCGGGGCACTTGCGAGCGCGGGACCACGGGGGAGTACCTCGCGTTCATCTTCTTCTTCCCGACGATGGTCGCCGGGCCGATCAAGCGCTTCCAGGACTTCGCCCCGTGCCTACGCCAGCCCAGCCGCGACTGGCCGCTGGACTGGAGCCGGGGCGTCACGCGCATCCTCGCCGGGCTGGTGAAGAAGTTCGCCGGCGCGGACCTCTTGACGAGTCTCACCGACCACCTGAACGCCGCCGACATCGACGCCGCGCCCCGGTGGGCATTGGTCGTGTGGCTGGCGGCGTACAGCTTCAAGATTTACCTCGACTTCTCGGCTTACTCGGACATCGCCATCGGCTCGGCGCGTTTGTTCGGCCTGCGCGTGCCGGAGAACTTCAACTGGCCGCTCCTGGCCACCAACCCCGCCGAGTTCTGGTCCCGCTGGCACATCTCACTCACGAAGTGGCTCACCGACTACGTGTTCATCCCACTGGGCGGCTCGCGCGGCTCGCAACTGAGCGCGTGCCGCAACGTGCTGCTCGTGATGGCCGTCAGCGGCCTGTGGCACGGCGCGGGCTGGAACTTCGTCGCTTGGGGATTGTGGCACGGCGTGATGTTGGTCGGCCACCGACTCTTGCGGGCGCGGCGCGACGAAGAGGCGCCGCCGGGGGTGGCGGGCCGGCTGGCGGGGTGGCTCGCTACGTACACCCTCACCACGCTCGGCTGGGCGTTCTTTGCGATGGACTTGCCGACTGCCCTGCGGTTCCTCTCGAAGCTGTTTGCCCTAGGGGTGATGACGTGAGTACGGGCGGCCAGCGCTGGTGGGTGCAGGAGTTGGCCGAGTACCTGGGCGGCGAGCGCGACGCGCCCCCGGCGGGGGTG
>CAXTPM010000237.1:0-358 GCA_964245865.1 uncultured Fimbriiglobus sp.
CTGGGCGTCGTCCTCGATCACGAAGACCGCGGTCTTGCTCCACAGCGGGCCGTGGCTGATGTGGTCGATGATCCGCCCGAGGGCGAGGTCGTTCGACGCCACGCAGGCTTCGGGGGTAAACGAGCCGGGACGGGTGCCGTCGGTGTGGTCTTCGCCCAGGCTCATCACGATGAACTTCGGCATGGTGCCGGCCTTGGCGAAGGCGTCGTACTCGCCGAGGAACGTCTTGGCGTTGTCGGTGTCGCGCACGCGTACGCCCTTTGCCGTCGGCACCCCGTAGGTCGGGCAGATGTGGCCTTCGAGACCCTTGGCCCCCGCGACGATGCTGATCTTGCCCTCGGCGTCCGATACCCGCTTG
>CAXTPM010000237.1:368-7556 GCA_964245865.1 uncultured Fimbriiglobus sp.
CTGCGGTAGCTCACGCCCGCGCGCTTGCAGGCGTCCCACAGGTAGCCGGCCGGGGCATTGGCGAGGTTTCCCTCGGCGTCGTCCTCGACCCCCTTGCGCTGGCTGTAGGTGAGATTCCAGTCCCTGGCGATGTAGTCGGTGTGGTAGGCCATCGTGCTCCACGGGTGCCCGTCGCGGCTGACCTGGCCGTTGCAGTATAAGTTGTCCAGCAGCACGAACTCCTCGGCGAGCTTGTGGTGGTTGGGCGTCACCTTGCGCGGGTACATGCACAGCGTCGGGTCGCCGTTGCCCTTGGGCGCGGCCCCTTCGGCGAGGTCGCCGAACACCTGGTCGTAGGTGCGGTTCTCTTTGATGACGTACACCACGTACTCGATCGGCGACGCCTCGCCGACTTTCGTCGGGATGGCCGTCTTCTCAGGGTGCGGCGAGGCGGTCAGCAACTCATCCGAGTACGGGCAGTTGCGGTAGACCTTGGCGGTGTGCTCTTTCAGTTGCACGTCATCCGGCACCGGCACGATACTCAGCGCACCACTGAGGGTGGTGCCGATGTAGGGGTAGGGCATCATCCGCCGCGCCGCGGCCTTCACCTCGTCGGCCTCGCGCGCCTTCAACTGCTCGGCGGTGAAGTTGGGGTTCGGCTTGGACTGCAAGCCCTTGCCGACGCCCACCAAGAGCGTCTTCGAGTCCGGCGTCACGGCGAGCGCGGTCGGGTACCACCCCGTGGGGACGAAGCCCTTGACGATGCTCTGGTCCTTCACCGCGATGTCGATCACGGCCACGCAGTTGTTGTCCGCGTTGGCGACGTAGAGCGCCTTGCCGTCGGGGCTGACCGCGACCGCGCACGGCGTGCTCCCGGCCGGCGCCTTGGGGAACAGGCTGGTGCGGACGACTTCGGTGACGGTGCCCCGCGCGGTGTCGATCACGTACACGGCATTCGAGGTGGCGCACGGGACGAACAGCCGCCCGTCGGTCGGGTGCATCTCTAGTTGGTTGGGGTGCTCGCCGACTGGGATGCGTGCGGCGACTTTGAGGTCGGCGGGGTCGAGCGCGAGCACCTGCCGGCCGGCCCAGTCGGAGACGTAAAGCAGCGTGGCCTTGGGGCCGAACGCGAGGTCGTAGGGCTTGCCGCCGATCTTGGCCGAGCGCGCGGGCTTGCCCCCACTCCCGAGGGCCGAGACGCCGCCGGCGTTGATGTCGAGCGAGTACATCTCGCCCGTGATCGGGTGCCGGCGCAGGCCGCTCTTGAACGACTTGCCCTCGAACAGCTCGTCGGCGCTCGGCTCGACTTTGTTCGCGGGCTTCGCGGCCTCGAGCCGGTCGCCGTCGAACTTGAAGTGGAACAGTTGCCCCGCCCCGCCGCCGGACCAGGTGACGTTCGACTCGGCCGCGTCGAGCGCCAGGCCGAACCAACTCTGGCGCAGGCTGACCGACGAGAGCGGCTTGGCGGTCGGCAGGTCGATCAGGTAGAGGTTGTGCTGGTTGAACCCCGAGGTCGCGACCAGGGCGCGCTTGCCGTCCTTAAGCGGGATGATGTTCAGCGGCAGGTCCGAGGTCTCGACGTGGGTGCCGGCGGGGGTGAGCTTCCAGCCGTTGGGAAGCAGGAAGCCATCGGGCGTCGGCCCGGCGAACTGCGGCTTACTTGGGGCGGGCGGGGTCTGCGCGAGGGCGAACCCGGCGGCGCAGAGGGTGGCGACGAGACAGAGGCGGGCGCGCATCGGGACTCCCGGACGGACTAAGGGGTGGGCGGGCTGAGTCTAAGCGCCGCGCCCGCCGGTGGCCGGGAGCTTCACGCAGGTTTCACACTCCGCCGGTTCCGCCCCGCAATTCGCCGGGCGCGGCCGGCTCGTCGTGGTCGTCGTCGGACCACACCGAGCGGCCGATACTGATGCCGAGTGCCCGTATCTTGGTGCGCAGGCTGCCCCGCGTGATGCCCAGGATGGCGGCGGCCTTGAGTTGGTTGCCGCTTGTGTGCCGCAGCACCCGTACCAGTACCTCGCGCTCCATGCGCTCCAGGCTGTCGGCGTACAGCGTCTCGTTGCCGGCGGCGATGCGCTCGGCGACGAACTGGTCCCAGTCGAACGCGCCGGAAGTCGGCGGCGCGGTGGCCCCCGGCGATTCACCGATTGGGGTCGGCGGCGCTGTCCCCGGCAGCGCTACCGGCTCGAACGCCGCACTCCCGCCCAAGAGCGGCAGGTCTTCGCGCATCAGCACCGAGCCGCGCATCTGCAACAGCGCCTGCTTCAGCACGCTCTGGAGTTCGCGCACGTTCCCCGGCCACGGGTACGCCCGCAGCGCCGCGGTCGCCAGGGGGTCCACCGACTGCACCGACTTTTCGAGCAGCTCGGCGAAGCGCGGCACGTAGTGTTCGACCAAGAGTTGCAAGTCGTCGGCGCGCTCCCGCAGCGGGGGCAACTTGATGGTGAAGACGTTGAGCCGGAAGTACAAGTCGCGGCGGAAGCGGCCCGACTCGACGGCGCGCTCGAGATCAACGTTGGTCGCGGCGACCAGTCTCACGTCCGTGCGGATGGTCTCGCTGCCCCCCAGCCGCTCGAACGACTGGTCCTGCAGGAGGCGTAGCATCTTCGCCTGGGTGAGCACCGGCATGTCGCCGACTTCGTCGAGGAAGATGGTGCCGCCCGAGCACTGCTCGAACTTGCCGATGCGCTTGCGCTCGGCGCCCGTGAACGCCCCGCGCTCGTGGCCGAACAGCTCGCTCTCGATGAGGTTTTCCGGGATCGCGGCGCAGTTGATCGCTAGGAACGGCTTGGCGGCGCGCTTGCTGTGCTGGTACAAGGCCCGCGCGACGAGTTCCTTGCCGGTGCCGCTCTCGCCGAGCACGAGTACCGTCACGTCTTGCCGCGCCACCCGGCCGATCTGCTTGTAGACCTCCTGCATCGCCGGCGAGCGCCCGACTAGCACGTCCCCGAGTTCGGCCGGCGCGTCGCGGCTCGGCAGCGTGGCCGGCACCCGCATGAGTAAGCTCGTCCGCACCGCGCGGGCGATCAGCTCGCGCAGCTCGCCGAGTTCCAGGGGCTTGAGGATGTACTCGAACGCCCCCTCTTTCATCGCCTCAATGGCCAGTTCGGTCGTGCCGTGCCCCGTGACGATGACCACCGGCAGGCGCTCGTCGAGGGCGCGGATGCGGTGGAACGTCTCCAGTCCCGAGGCGTCGGGGAGTTGCACATCCAAAACGATCACGTCCGGCGGCTGACTCGCCACCACCGCGAGCGCCTCGGCGGCGGTGTGCGCGCTTTTGAGGGTGAGGTCGGCCCCCCGGAACGCCCGAGCGAATGCGTGCTGGATGGCCGGCTCGTCGTCCACGATCAATAGGGTGGGCATCAACTGGCACCTGCGGCGGGGGGCGGGTCGGGGGCGGCCGGCAGCGTCAGGGTGAAGCGCGCCCCGCCCGACTTGCGGTTGCCGCCGACCAGCGACCCGCCGTGGTCCTCGGCGATGCGGCGCGACAGCACCAGCCCCAGCCCCAGCCCCGTATCTTTACTGCTGGCGAACGGCGTGAACAGGCGCGGCAGCATCGTCCTGGCGATGCCCGCCCCCGTGTCGGCGACTGCGAGTTCGACCCCGCCGCCCGGCGTCGGCCGCGCCGTCACCCGCAGCGTCCCCCCCGCGGGCATCGCGTCCAGGGCGTTCAGGCACAGGTTCACGAGCACTTGGCGAATCTGCTCGCCGTCGGCCACCACACGCAGCCCCGCGGGCGGCAGGTCGAGTTCGACCGCGACCCTCTGCTGCTCGGCCCGGCCCCGGATCAGGCCCGCCACGCCGCGCGCCAGTTCGCACAACTCCGCCGGGTGCCGCTCGGGCTTCGGGGGCCGCGCGAACGTCAGGAACGTGTTCAGGCTGCGCTCCATCCGCCGCACCTCGGCCTCGATCACCGTCAGGTCTTCGAGGCCCAAGCGGTTCTCGCGGTCCTCGATGCCGAACTGCACGAGCATCTTAATCGAAGTCAGCGGGTTGCGAATCTCGTGGGCCACCCCGGCCGCGAGCTGGCCGACCGCCGCCAACTGCTCGGTGCGCAGGACTTCAACCTCGCGCTCGTGCAGGCGTTGGACCAGTTCCTCGATGCGGCGGCTGAGGCGCTCGGCCTCGGCGTGCAGCTCCGGGAAGTCGCCCTCTTGGGTGAGCACGAGTTCCGGCGAGCGCGGGTCGAGCTTCCCGGCGGCGGTCTGGAGCTGCACGCGCAGGCGGCTGATCGAGCGCGCCACCCCCCTGGCGACGCCGTACCCCGCGGCCACGCCGGCGGTGGCGCCGAAGCCCCCGACGCCCGCCATCCCCCAGGCCAGGAGTCCCAGTACCCGCTCATGGCCTTCCATGGAGTCTTGAATGCGGTTGACGTTGTAGCGGTTGTAGTCGTCGCAGGGCTTAAGCACTTTATCTTGCAACAGATGCGTGGCCCGCCGGCGCTGGCGCTCGCGCTCGGGGGCGCCGAACTCCGGGAGGCCCGCCCAAAGCTCGGCGTACTCGGCGAACCCGGCACTGGCTTGGTCGTGCAACTCCGCCTCGCGCGGCTGGTCGGCCGAGCGGCCCAAGCGCTCGAGCAGTTCCCGCGCGCGGCCGAGTGCCGCCGGCGAGTCGGGTTCGTCCCCCCGGTTCATCAGCCCGACCAGGCACTCCTCGAGTTCGACCGCCGCCTGCTGGCTGGTGACGTTCTCGCGCAGCACGCGGTTGATCGACGCCTGCTCGTTCAGAAGCGACACCGCCGTGACCGCGCACAAGAGCGCGAACCCCAGCGCGACCGCCAGGACCGGCCAGAGGTAGCGGCGGACGCGGACGAGCATCGGGGGTGCCAGTCGGGGCGGGCGAGTCGGGCGGGGGCGCGTGATGCAGGTTCCGCGCCCGATCGGCAACGCCCTGCCTCTATTGCCGCATTCTACTCCGCGCCCGACCGGGCCGATCGCTTCAACGATCCACGCGCCACGAACCACGATCAACGCGAAGTCCGCCGGCCCGGTCGGGCGGGACCGGGCCGGCGGGAGGGTAACTCGCCGCCGGCTGGCGGGCCGGCGGTTCGCCCCTCTGACTAGCCAAGCGAAGGTGGCCCGCCGAAGCGGACAGCATTTCGGAGTTGTTTTCCCCACTTTGACAATCTCGCGGGCGTGCCGCCGACACCCCCGCCCGCCGGGGCGGGGCAAGTCGCGCTCCCAACCCGCCCCCCGGCCGGTATCCTGGGTGGGGTGTGCCCCGCCATTTGTACCGGCGCGGCGGCGAACCGAGGCCGAACGATGTCCAGCGTCCAACTGCGCCTGCCCGACGGCTCCGTGCGCGAGACCCCGGCGGGGAGCACATCCCACGCCGTCGCCGAGACCATCGGCAAGCGCCTCGCCGCCGCCGCGATCGCCGCCAGGTGGGACGGCGTGATCGTGGACCTCGCCCGCGAGTTCCCGGCGCAAGACGCGCCGATCGACTTCGAGTTACTCACCGACAAGAGCCGAGAGGCGCTCGACGTGATGCGCCACAGTTGCGCGCACGTGATGGCCCGCGCGGTGATGCGCCTCTTCCCCGGCGTGCAACTCGCCTTCGGCCCGACCACCGACGCCGGGTTCTACTACGACCTCGATAGCCCCACCCCCGTCACCGAGGCCGACTTCCCGCGCATCGAGGCCGAGATGCGCAAAATCATTAACGAGGCGGAGCCGTTCGAGCGCTTCGAGCGCAGCATCGCCGACGGCCGGCAACTCATCCACGACCTGAAGCAGCCGCTCAAAGTCGAGCACATCGACGGCGAGTTGGCGCCGAAATATACTAGTATTAGTTTCTACCGCCAGGGCGAGTTCATCGACCTGTGCCGCGGCCCGCACATCCCGCACGCCGGGAAAATCGGCGCGTTCAAGTTACTCAGCATCGCCGGCGCGTACTGGAAGGGCGACGCCAACCGCCAGCAGTTGCAGCGCCTCTACGGCACCGCGTTCTTCGACCAAAAATCAATCGACGCCTACCTGACACAAATTGAGGAGGCGAAGAAACGCGACCACCGCGTGCTCGGGCGGCAGTTGCGTTTATTTACCATCACCCCGCAAGCCGCCGGCCAGGGCTTGATTCTGTGGATGCCGCGCGGCGCGACGCTGCGCTACCAGCTCGAAAGTTTCATCCGCGAGGAACTGCTCAAGCGCGGCTACCAACCCGTGTATACCCCGCACATCGGCAACCTGAACCTGTACCGCACCAGCGGGCACTTCCCGTACTACGCCGACGCGCAGTTCCCGCCGATGTACATGAACCCCTCGGTGCAGACCGCGGACTTGTGGCTAGCGTTGCTGGATCAAAATACACTGTCCGACGCCGACGAGCGCAACTTCCTGGAGTTATTCCGCGCCATCGCGGCCGGCGAAAAAACGCCGGAGCAGGGCAGCGACCTGCCGCGCTACCCGCTGGCCGACCTGCGCGCCGACGCCGCCGAACTCGCCGCAGGCTACTCCGCCGCGACGACTTCCGACGCCAGAAAGCACGCCCTGACGCAGTGGCTCGGCGCCCAGGAGGGGTATTTGCTCAAGCCGATGAACTGCCCGCACCACATCCAGATTTATAAGGCGACGCCGAAGAGTTACCGCGACCTGCCGGCCCGGTACGCGGAGTTCGGCACGGTGTACCGCTTCGAGCAGTCCGGCGAACTCGGCGGGCTGACGCGCGTGCGCGGCTTCACTCAGGACGACGCGCACCTGTTCGTGGCGCCCGAGCAAGTCGAGCAGGAGTTGCGCAGCGAACTCGAACTCGTATTGTTCATTTTGAACACCCTCAACCTCACCGACTTCCGGGTGCGCGTGAGCGTCCGCGACCCCGAGTCGAAGAAGTTCGCCGGCGACCCGGCGGCGTGGGACCGGGCCGAGGCGACTCTTCTGAAGCTGGTGCAGGCGGTCGGGCTAAAGTATAACGTCGGCGTCGGCGAGGGGGCGTTCTACGGCCCCAAGATCGACTTCATCGTCCGCGACTGCATCGGCCGCGAGTGGCAACTCGGCACCGTGCAACTCGACTACCTGCTGCCCGAGCGCTTCGACCTGGAGTACACCGCCGACGATAATACGAAGCGCCGCCCAGTGATGATCCACCGCGCGCCGTTCGGCAGCATGGAGCGCTTCTGCGGTATTTTAATCGAACACTTTGCGGGCGCCTTCCCGCTGTGGCTCGCGCCGGAACAGGTGCGCGTGCTCACCATCAGCGAGAAGGCCGAGACCTACG
>CAXTPM010000238.1:0-7549 GCA_964245865.1 uncultured Fimbriiglobus sp.
ACTGCCGAAATCGACGTTCGCCGGCGGGCAGACGCCGATCCACCGCCGCATCCCGAAGCGCGGGTTTACCAACGCCACGTTCGCCAAAGACTACGCCATCGTGAACATCGGCGACTTCGATGCATTCGACGCGGGCGCCACGATTGATGTCGCGTCGCTCAAAGAGAAGCGCATCGTCAACGGCACCTACGATGGGCTGCGTGTGCTCGGCAACGGCGAGGTGACGAAGGCGTTCAAGATTACCGCGCACCACTTCACGAAGGGCGCGCGGGCCAAACTCGAAGCGGCCGGGTGTACGGTGACGGTGATCGAGCCGCCTAAAAAACCGGTGCGGAACAAGATGGGGAGCCGCAAGAAGGCTCTCGAAGCCGAGCGCGGCCCGAAGGTCGCCAAGCCGGTTGTGTAGTTGATGGCCCCTGCAACGCATTGAACCCGGACGGCTCGGCCCACCACGATTGGGGGCGGGGCGTCCGGGTTTTGCATTGGGTCATCCCACGAGTCAATCCGACAGGTCGGTATCACGGAGAGGATTGATGTTCACGAAGCTCGCCACGATTTTCCGCATCCCCGAGTTGCGGAAAAAGATATTTATTACGCTGTTGTTCCTGATGGTCTACCGCATCGGGTATTACATCCCGCTGCCGATGATCGACCAGCAGAAGGTGGCCGACCGCGCGGCCAACCAGGCGACCGGTGGCTTGAATCAGGTGCTGGGCTACCTGTCGATGTTCTCCGGCGGCGACTTGAGCCAGGGGACGATTTTCGCGCTCGGCATCATGCCGTACATTTCGGCGTCGATTATCATTCAACTCTTGTCGAGCGGCGTCGTGCCGTCGCTCGAAAAGTTACGCAAAGAGGGCGAGGCGGGCCGCAAGAAAATCAACGAGTTCACGCGCTACCTCACCGTGCCGATTTGCCTGGTGCAGGCGAGTTTCTTCGTCGGTACGCTGCTGCGAGACGAGGGCGAGCAGTCTCGCATGGTGGCGATTACAGGGTACACCGACTCGGCCGGCGGGCTGTTCTTCTACAGCGCCTGTGCCGTGCTCATCATGACCGCCGGCTGCTTGTTCCTGATGTGGATCGGCGAGCAGATCGACGAGTACGGTATTGGCAACGGCGTGTCGCTCATCATCATGGCGGGGATCATTTCGCGCATCCCCGCCGCGACGGCGTCGCTGCTGTTCATCCCCGGCACACTCACGCTGAACAAATCACTCTTCCAACTCGGCGGTGAGGCGGGTGTTATCGGGCTGGAAAAGCTCATCATGTTGATTCTGCTGTTCGTCGGCGTGGTGGTGGCGGTGGTGGCTATCACCCGCGCGGTGCGGAAGATTCCGACGCAATCGGCCCGGCATGCGCGCGGCCGGCGGCAGGTGGGGGGGGCGAAGCAGTCGCTGCCCATGAAGGTGAACACGTCCGGCGTGATGCCGGTGATTTTCGCCTCAACGCTGCTAGTCGTGCCGACGTTCCTGTTCCAGATCATCCAGAGTATCAACCCGCAGGCGAGTTGGGCGGGGAGTCTGGCGGGCCTGTTCGGCGCGAACAAGGGGTGGCTGTACAACGTCGCGTTCATCGCGCTGATTTACATTTTCTGCTACTTCTGGGTGGCGATCACGTTCAACCCCAAGGAGGTCGCGGAGAACCTCAAGGACATGGGCAGCTTCATCCCTGGGTACCGCCCCGGCAAGAGCACGGCGGACTACCTCGAGCGCGTGCTCATGCGCATCACGTATGTGGGCGCCGCATTCCTGGCGGTGATTGCGATCATCCCGACGATTGTCTCCAGCGAGTTGGGCATCCCGCCGCAGATCGCGGCGTTCTACGGCGGTACGGGGCTGTTGATTGTGATTAGTGTGTGCCTCGACCTCGTGCAGAAAATCAACGCGCACTTGGTGATGCGCAACTATGCGGGCCTGACCGACGAGTAGCGGGGGCGCGGCTCGAAGTGACCGGGGCCGGCGGCGGGTTTCGGCCCGCCGCCGGCCCCGGTCATTTTAGGACTCAGCTTCATTATCTCTACACCATTATTTCCCAAGACCTGCTCGCGGCATTTCTACAACTAGAGGAGTCTCATCCCCTCGACTTGCGAGTGCCATTATGCCCCGGACCCGGCTCGCGGATTGCCGCGCGTTTACGCTCATCGAATTGCTCGTTGTCATCGCCATCATTGCCATTCTGATCGGCCTGCTGCTGCCCGCGGTGCAGAAAGTCCGCGAGGCCGCGGCCCGCACGACGTGCCAGAACAACCTCAAGCAGATCGGCCTCGCGGCGCACAACTACGAGAGCGCGCTTGGCTACTTGCCGCCGAGCTACGTGCTCGACTTCGCCAGCACCACCGCGCCGCCGCACCTCGCGCAAGGGTGGGGGCAAATCCTGCTGCCGTACATGGAGCAGGCGAACTTGCAGAACCTGATGGACATGAAGAAATCGTTCTACGACCCGGTGGACGCCACGGCGGTGCAAACGCCCTTGAAGCTGTTCACCTGCCCGAGCACGCCGAGCACGGATCGCACGTACTCGGGTAATTTCAGCGTCGGCCTCGGCACCACCCCCTACAAAGCGCTCGCCGGGGACTACGCGCCCAACGATCTCTTGAACCGCAGCAACAAAATCTACTTCAACCTCGACGCGGCCTCGACCGACCCGACCAAGTATGCGTTCGGCGCCGATGTGCGCAGCATTATGCTTCCGATCATCATCTTCCCGAACAACGCCACGGGAACGGCACTGGCAACGACCTTCAAAGCTCTCGGCCTGTACGCGAACAAGAACGGCCGCACCATCGTGAGTTGCACCGACGGCACGTCGAACACGCAGATGATCGCCGAGGACGCCGGGCGCCCGGACCTGTGGATTAAGGGCAAGTTGATTCAGACCGCGACGCGGAACGACGGCGGCTGGGCGGACCTGAACAGCGAGTTCGGCCTCGACGGCGCCCCGGCGACCTTCCCGAGTAACTACACCACCGCGGACGTAACCGCCTACATCGGCGGCAACACCTGCAAGACGACCGACTGCCCGTGCCCCATCAACTGCCACAACAACAACGAGACCTACGCGTTCCACACCGGCGGGGCGAACCACGTCTACGGCGACGGCAGCGTACACTTCATCCGCGACTCGATCAACATCCGGGTCTACGCGGCGATCATTACCGCGACCGGCGGGGGGACCATCGCCGAGGAGACTAGCCCCAGCGCCGACTAGCCCGGTCAAATGGGGTCGTGCTCGCCGGTGCCCTCGCCGAGTTGGGTGGCCAGGCAGTCGCCGCACAGGCCGTGCGTGACTTCCTGGCCGGCCTGCTCGCGCAGGTAGTCCTCGACCTGCCGCCAGTTGCCCGCCGGGTCGCGCAGGCGCCGGCACCACGCGCACACCGGCAGGAGGGCTTTGAGTGCCCGCACCTGCTCGAGCGACTCGGCGAGCAGCGTCGCAACGTGGCGGGCCTCGATCAGCGCGGACGCCTGCCGGGCGAGGCGGGAGAGGGCGTCGAGTTGCGCGCCGCTTAGCTGCCGCGGGGCTTGGTCCATCACGCACACCGTGCCCAGCGCGTGCCCGGCGGGGTCGCGCATGGCCGCGCCGGCGTAGAAGCGGACGTGCGGGTCGGCAGTAACGAGCGGGTTGGCGGCAAAGCGCGCGTCGAGCGCGGCGTCCTCGACCACCATCGGCCCGTCGCCGAGGATCGCGTGCCCGCAGAACGCGATGTCGCGCGGGGTCTCGCTCGCCCCGAAGTTGTACCGCGACTTGAACCACTGCCGATCCGAGTCGAGCAGGGTCATCAGGGCGACCGGCGTGCCGCAGACGTGGGCGGCGAGCGCGGTCAGGTCGTCGAACGCCGCCTCGGGTCCGGTGTCGAGCAGGCGGTAGCGCCGGAGCGCTTCGAGGCGCTCGGCCTCGCGCGGCGGCGGGGGGGCGGCGGGCACGGGTCGGCTCCTTCCAGGGGCGCGGCCCCGACATCATAACAGGTACGGGCCTGGGGGCGAAGCGGTTCGCCGGGACTCGCGGGAGCGGACGCGCTGCCCAGTCCACCCATCTCATAGCTGAAAGCTGGGCGATTTGTCAATCAAGCGGCGGCTGCGTCCTCGACGTGATTCGGGCGCGACTCGCACTTTACCTCATGCGCCACCCCGCCCAGCCCTGATAACTGTTACTGTCAGAGCCAACAATCGATCAACGTTTTGAGCCGGCTCGACCAATGTTTTGATCGCGAATCATTCCCGAAAGGCCAGCGCGGCCGAAACCTTACCCAGGATGGGAACCGATGCGAAGGCAGCTACTTACTACTGCGCTAGCTCTGGCGGGAGTCGCCGGCCCGGTTCGCGCCGCCTGGCCCGCCACTCAGGCGGGTCGGCCGGAGCCGACCGGACAAGCGGCGCAACTGCTCGCCCCCAGTGGGTCGGACGCGGCCCCACCGACGCAGGCGCGCCCGGACGGCCTCTTCGATGCGGCCGACGACGGGACGGGCGGGGCGGGCGGGCGCGCCTGGCTGCGGGGCGAATACCTGTTGTGGTGGACCAAGGGGAGCCGACTTCCCCCGCTGGTAACTACGGGCCTGCCCGGCGCCACGGGCCTGCCGGGGGCGCTCGGGCAGACGGGCACCCAGGTGATCTACGGCGACTCGGATATCGGCGGTGGCCTGCGCTCGGGGGGCCGGTTCAGTGGGGGATTCTGGCTCGACCCGTGCCGGACGGCGGGCCTCGAAGGGAGCTACTTCTTCCTGGCGTCCCGCGCGACCCACTTCGCCGCCGCGTCCGACGCCCGGCTCGGCTCGGCGTTCCTCGCCCGGCCGTTCTTCGACACGCTCGCCGGCGCCCAGAACTCGCAGCTCGTGGCGTTCCCCGCGCTGCCCGGCGGCAATCGTCTGCTGGCCGCGACCGGCACCGGCCTGGCCAGCGGCGACATCCGCGCCTCGTCGTACAGTCGCTTCCAGGGGGCGGACCTGAACGCCTTCTGCGGACTCTGCTCGGGGTGCGACTACTGGGTGCGCGCGCTCGCCGGGTTCCGCTACCTGCAACTCGCCGAGGGGTTCGCCATCAGCGAGACCTCGCGGGTCAACCCGGCCCTGCCCGCCGGGAGTCCGTTCTTCGGCGGCAGTACGATCTCGGTGGGCGACGAGTTCCGCACGCGCAACGACTTCTACGGCGGGCAGGTCGGGCTGCGCGGCGAGGCCCGGCGCGGGGCGCTGTTCGTGGAGTTCGTCACCAAGGTCGCGCTCGGCGTGACGCACCAGACGGTGGACGCGAACGGCTCGACGACAATCACTCCGCCGGGCGGGCCGGCGACCACTACCCCGATCGGGTTCCTGGCCTCGGGGGCGAATCGCGGCCGCTTCAGCCGCGACCGGTTCGCGGTCGTGCCCGAAGTCGGCGTCAACGCCGGGGTTCAGGTGACCGACAACCTGCGGGTCTTCGTCGGGTACACCTTCCTCTACTGGAGTTCGGTCGCCCGCCCGGCCGACCAGTTCGGCGGTGGCCTGAGCGGCGATCAAATCCCGACCGACAGCCGCTTCAACCCGGCCGGCGCCGCGCGCCCAATCGGCGTCCGCGACTCGGGGTTCTGGGCGCAGGGCATCAGCTTCGGAGCCGGGTTCCAGTTCTAGTCCGATCCGGGCCGATGCGGCCCGCATCCCCGCCCGTCAGTCCGATCCGGCACCCCCTTCCCCTGTCCTGCCGGCCAGTGGCCGGGGCGGGCGCGCACACTCTTACTCTTTGAAGGAGCCTCACCCGTGAGCTTGTTCACGAATCGCCGCCTGAATCGCGCCCGCTCGCCCGGCCCCTGCTTCCGGCCGGCCCTGCGCGAGCTGGAGAACCGCCTGGCACCGGCTCTGATTGCGAGCGAAATCTTCGCGGCCATCCCCGACACCTTGGTTGCGGCCGTCGGCCCCGCCGCGCCGCCGGGGCCGGCCGGCCCAATCGGCCCCCAGGGCGTCCCCGGCGCGACGGGGCCGGCGGGGCCGATGGGAACGACAGGGAGTGTCGGCCCGGCGGGGGCAACCGGCCCCGCCGGACCTTCTGGGGCTATGGGTCTTGCCGGCGCGTAGGGACCGATCGGCCCCGCCGGACCCGCCGGCCCCGCCGGACCCCAGGGCATTCCGGGCGACACGGGTCCGGCTGGCGCCGTCGGCCCGGTAGGGCCGGCCGGAGCGATCGGCCCGGCCGGAGCCACGGGCGCTCCCGGCGCGCAAGGACCAGTCGGGCCGGCGGGTCCGGCCGGCCCCCAAGGCGTTCCGGGCGACACGGGTCCGGCTGGTGCGATTGGCCCGGCCGGACCCGCCGGGGCAACAGGCCCGATCGGCCCGGCCGGCCCAGTAGGTCCGACCGGCGCGACCGGCGCGACGGGGGACGTGGGGCCGGCGGGACCGGCCGGTGCGACGGGGGCAGCAGGTCCGGCCGGGCCGATCGGCCTGACCGGACCCACGGGTGCTACTGGCGCGACGGGCGCGCAAGGCCCGGCCGGGCCGATCGGCCCCACGGGGGCCACGGGCGCGACGGGGGCCACAGGGGCTACTGGGGCGATCGGGCCGGTCGGACCCACTGGGGCGACGGGCGCGCAGGGTCCGGCCGGGCCGGCGGGCGGGCTGGCCGCGTTCGGGTACATTTTCAACGACTCCGCGCAGTCGGTCGCCATCGAGGCGCCCGTCGCGTTCAATAGCACGGGGCCGCTACTGGGTCTCACCCACGCGCCGGGCGACGCCGGGGTCTCCGTCACGAGCGCGGGCATCTACGCGGTGCATTACTCGGTGTCGGGCGTGGAGCCGGGGCAGTTCGCCCTGTTCGTCAACGGCGCCGTGGTCCAGGGTTCGCTCTACGGCTCGGGCGCCGGCACCCAGCAGGACGACGGGCAGGTGATCCTCGCCCTCTCGGCCAACGACGTAATCACCCTCGTGAACCACTCGTCGGCCTCCGCAGTCACGCTGCAAACCCTCGCCGGGGGGACGCAGACGAACGTGAACGCCTCGCTCCTCATCGAGCGCCTCGCGTAGGGCCGGGCCGGGCCGGGGGCTAGTCCGAATCGGTCTGGTCTAGGATGCCCCGCACGAACCGCGCGAGGCGATCCGGGCTGAACGGCTTCTGCAGGAACGCCACCCGGTCGCCGGCCACCCCGTCGCGCAGGGCCGAGTCGGCGGTGTAGCCCGATAGGAAGCCGACTTTGAGCGCGGGGTGCAGTTCGGTCAAGCGCTCGGCCAACTCGCGCCCGCCCATGCGCGGCATCACCACGTCGGTGAGCAGGAGGTCCGGCGGGGCGTCCATCGCGGCGGCGACTTCCAGCGCGGCGGGGCCGGAGTCGGCCGCGACCACCCGGTAGCCGTGCCGGCGCAGCACCGTGGTCGTGACCGCCCGCACCGCCTCGTCGTCCTCGACCACCAGCACCACTTCGCTGCCGCGGGCCGCGCGGCGGCGCAGTTCCGAGTTGCTGGGGTCGGCGGGCGTCTGGTAGGTCGGCAGGTGCGCCGCGACGGTGGTGCCCTCCCCCACCCGGCTCGCGACGGTGAGGAACCCCTGCGACTGCCGCACGATGCCGTAGACCGTGGCCAGCCCGAGGCCGGTCCCCT
>CAXTPM010000239.1:0-7548 GCA_964245865.1 uncultured Fimbriiglobus sp.
CGCCACGGGGCGCGCGGACTTCACGGTGGCCATCCGCCAGCAGAAGGATGTCGATCTCTCCGAGAGCCACTACCGCATCCGGGTCTACGGCGGGTCGGTCCACCCCGAGACGTTCCCGTACTCGCTCACGGATGTCGGCGGGCGCATCGAGATGCGCCTGAGTGCCACCAACGACCCCGAGCGCCTGTCGAAGTACGAGACCGACCGCGTCGAGTGCCATGACTTCCGGGCGAGCCACGGGGGCGGGCGGCTGCAACTGAGCGCGGTGCGCGAGCCGGTGCCCGACTCGCCGGATTGCCGCGTGGCGGTCACCATCGACGGCGAGAAGCTGCCGCTGGACGCCGAACTGGCGAGCGCGATCAAACTCTTGAACGGCGGCGCGGCGTGGGCGGCGCTCGCGCCGAGCGGCAAATTGCACGTCGCGGCGCGGGTGGAACTCATCGACCGCGGCGGGGCGCTCAACAAGGTCCAGCGGGCGTCGGCGCCGCCGGCAGAGGGCGCCTTCTCGGCCGCGCGGGACTTGAAAATCGGCGCGGTGTTCCGCGGGCCGACGCTCGTGCCGAAGTTCTTCCCCTACGAGCTAGTCGATGTCGGCGGCGAGATGGAGTACGCCAGGGGGGTGGTGAAGCTCGGGCGCCTGGCGGCGACGCACGGGGCGAGTTCGCTGTCGGTGCAGGGGGCCGAGCTGAGGTTCGGCGCCGCGGGGCGCGTCTGGGCGAACCTCGGCCCGGCGGCGGTGCGGCCGCTAGCGCTCGACGCCGACCTGATGGCCGCGCTCCCCGCCGGGGCGCGCGACGCGCTCGCCAAGTTGAAGCTCTCCGGGCCGATGGACCTCGTCGTCAAGCAGCTCATGATCGACCTGCCCGGCGGGGGGGCGCCGCCGGCGGGCCAGGCGCCGGGCGAGGTGATCCAGGCGCGCGGGCAGTCGCCCGAGGCCGAGTCGGCGCCCAGGCCCGAGCCGGTGGTCTACTGGCACGGCGAACTCAAGCTGCGCGGCGTGGACCTCGACCCCGGCGTGCCGCTGACGCAGTTGCACGGGGCGATTGCCAGCGTGGGCAACTACCAGCAGGGGCGCGTCGGCCCGGTGGTCGGCAACGCCTGGCTCGACCGCGCCACGGTGGCCGGGCAGCCGCTCGCCGAGGCCAAGATCAGCTACAAGGTCCACCCCGCCGCGCTCGACCCCGCCACCGGGCGCGAGGCCGAGCCGCTGGCCATCGAGTTCCCTGACCTCACCGCGACGCTTTTGCAGGGGACGCTCGGCGGCTCGGCGCGCGTCACGCTCCCCGAGGGCGCCGGGCCGCGCTACCGGGTGCTGGTGAGCGCGACCAACATTCAACTCGCCGAACTCGCACGCACTTACCACTTGGGTCACGGCGCCGAGTTGCGCGGCATGGCCCAGGGGACGCTGGTGCTGGAGAACCCGCCCGACCCCGTGACCGGCCTCGCCACCCTCTCGGGCGTCGGCCAGATCGATGTCCCGAACGGCCGGATGCTCAACCTGCCGGTGCTACTGCCCCTCTTGAAACTGTTGAAGTTGCAGACGCCCGACCAGACCGCCTTCGAGGAGGCGCACGCCAGCTTCGAGCTTCGGGGGGACCGCGTGCGCGTCGGCCAACTCGACTTGGTCGGCTCGGCCCTCAGCCTCGGCGGCTCGGGCGAACTGAGCCTGAAGGGCGACGATGTCCGGTTCGAGTTCTACACCGTGTGGTCGCAGGCGCTGCGCAAGTGGCTCGCCACGCCGCTGGGGGACATGACCTCGGCCCTGAGCGGCAACCTGTTCCGCATCGACATGACCAAGCACCCCGGCGGGCCGATGCAGTACAAGCCCAACGTGCTCCCGGCCGTGACCGACCCGATGAAGGCTGTGGTCGAGCGCCTCAAGAACCGCCTCGGCCCGGTGCTGGATGCCCCGGCGCCGGTGTACCGCGCGGCGCCGGTTCGATAAGATGGGGAGTGAAGAGGAAGACTTTCACCACAGAGCACACAGAGCGGAAAAAACACGAGGGAAGACCGAGGAAGACAGAAGGCGTTGTGTTTTTAGAACCAAAACTTCTTTTGTCTTCCTCTGACTCGTGCATTTCTCGTGTCTTTTCCGCTCTGTGTCCTCTGTGCCCTCTGTGGTAAAAATGCTTCTGTCTTCCGCCCGAGGCCAGCGATGCCGATCCCCGGAACGACCGCGCTGCACCGGATGATCTTCTGGGAGCTGCTGCGCGTCTTCGCCTTCTCGCTCGTGGGCGTCACGGGGCTGTTCACGCTCTTGGGCGTGGTGCAGGCGTCGTCGCAACTGGGACTCGGGCCGGGGAAGGTGTTCCAGGTCGTCCCGCTACTCATCCCGAGCTTCCTGCCGTACACGATCCCCGCGACGGTCTTGTTCGCGTCGTGCGTCGCCTACGGGCGGCTTTCCAACGACAACGAGATTGTGGCCATTAAGGCCGCGGGGGTGGACCTGTACACGATCCTCTGGCCCGCGTTCGCCCTAGGGGTGATCGGCTGCGCGGCCGTCGCGGGGGTGTCGTACTCGCTGATCCCGCGCACGCAGATCGAGCTGCAAGAGGAGATCGCGCGCGACCCGGAGGAGCTGCTGTACACCCGCCTCAGCCGCGACCGCACGTTTCGGAGCGAGAACTCGCCGTACTCGATCTACGTGCGCGACGTGCAGAACCGAATCCTGAAGGACGTGGTGTTCAAGAAGGTCGGCGAGAAGCGGCCGGTGGCCGGGGTGCTGGGGTCGCGCTCGATCTACAGCCAGGTCGCGCGGGCGCGTGAGGCGGTGGTGCGGGTCGATGTCGCGCGCAACATGCTCATCATCCACGCCGACCGCTGGGTGATCGCCGGCCCCGACCTGTCGAGCGAATCGACCGCGAACCCCGACATCGAGATCGAACTGCCGGAACTCGTGAACGCCAAGCTGATCCGCTCGCGCCCCCTGGCCATCGACTGGGACAAGCTGCCCGCGCGCGAGGCCGAGCTGCTCGCCGAGCGCGCGGCGGTGGAGGCGAAGCGCGACGGCATGCTGGCCGCGGCGCGCGTCAACCCCGACCCCGCGCTCCAGGCGCTCGTCAACAAGGAGAAGCCCGTCTTCGAGGCGCAACTCAAGACGGGCCTGCGCGACATCCGCAACGTCCGCTACGAGTACCAGGCCCGCCCCGCGCTGGCACTCAGTTGCCTGGCGTTCGCGCTGGTCGGGTGCCCCGTGGGCATCTGGTTCAACCGCTCGGACTACCTGAGCACGTTCGTGATCTGCTTCATCCCCACCATTGCAATCTACTACCCGCTGTTGGTCGCCGGCGGCGGGCTGGCCAAGGACGGCCGGCTGCCGATGGCCGCGGGCGTGTGGCTGGCCGACGCGGCGATTGCGGTGCTGGCACTGGGGCTAGTCTGGCGGCTGGTGCGGCGGTAGGGCGGGGCGTCAGGCGTCGGACAGGACGGACAGCACCGACCCGTCGGCGGTGACGACCTCGCGCCAGCGCCGCGACTCGCCGGACTTCTTCCCGAGAAGCGTCACGTCGATCGGCGCACCCCACTCGGCGAGCGCGGCGTTCGCCGGGCGCACGCGGTTGCTCCCGATTTCGACGTACTCCGTGCCGTTCACCACGACCCCGGCGTCGATGGTGCCGACCGCCTCTCCTGGGGCGACGGTGAACCAGTCGGTGAGGCCGGCGGCGTCCGCGTCGCTGTCGAGTCCGCTCTCGGGGGTTCCGGTCCCCTGGGCATCTTTCACGGTGAACGAGTAGCGGACCCAGCCCCGGCTGCCGGTCACGTCGGCGGGGAGGTCGAACTTGACGCGGTACTTGCCCGGCGCGACGCTGCCGAAGGAGTACGCGCCGTACTGGCCCGAGACCGTGACCGCGACCTGCTGCCCCGCTTCGTTCTGGAGGCGGACTGTGACGCCCTGGTAGCCGACCTCGTCGGAGTCCTGGACGCCGTTGCCGAGGGGCAGAGGGTTCGGGACAGGTGTGTCGATGGGGTACTTGTTGCTCGCGTCGAGCCAAACGTAGTTCCCGACGGAGCCGGGGGCGGGGCTAAGGTGGACATCGTTCGCCTTGGCGTCGCCGTCATCGGCGTAGCGGTCGCTGTAGTCGTACTTCCAGTTGAGCAGCGTGACCCGCTGGCCGTTGGCGTAGTTGGCGAACGCGCCGGCGGTGGCGTTGGGGCCGGTGTTCCGCACGAGGCTGTAGTGCTTCGGCTCCAAGGCCGGGACGTTGGCCGACCCCGCCGAGGGGACGAGACTGAGTTCGCCGCCGAGGGTCAGGTTCTCCGAGGCGAACAGCGTGTCGTGCCCGCCGACGGGGGCCGAGCCGAGGTCGAGTTCGAGCTTGCCGGCAGAAGTCTGGGCGTAGGTGCCGGCGAGCGTGGCGGTGCCGACGCGGTTAACGCCGCCGACGCGCAGGTAGCCCGAGTTCTCGATGCGCCCACCCCCGCCGCCGATGCTGCCGTCCCAGTCGGTCGTCCCGGCGAGCGTCACCGTGCGGGTGTTGAGCGTGCCGGCGGTGATGGTCGCCATCGAGCCGGCAAGCGCGGCCGTGACGCCGGTCCCCTGCATGGTGCCGCCGGACCACGACATGACCTTGGCGGCGGAGAGTTTCGCGGCGCCGTCGAGCGTGCCGCCGGTCTGGTGGAACTCATCGACGGCCATGCCGTTGGTCTGGAGCTTGAGCGTGCCGCCGCTGATCTTCAGGTACTCGAAGGCTTCGAGCAGCGGGTCGTTGACGTACCCCGACTCGACGAAACACTTGTCCTGCGTCGCCTGCCCGTTGGCGTTGACGAGGTACTTGACATCGGCGGTGGTGCCGTTGAAGAACACCTGATCGCTACCGCCGCCGGACTGGAGGCCGACCGTGGTGAAGTTGGAGTAGTTCACCGGCGACAGGCCGCGCCGCACGACATAGCTAGAGGTGATGTCGTAGGTGTTGTCGGTGCCGGAGCGGGTGTCGTCGATGTAGAGTTCGTTGCCCTCGCTCATCGCGCCGCCATCGACGGTGATCGTGCCGTACTTGTCGGTGGTCGGCGCGCGGTCGAGGCCGTTGATGCGGACGATGTCCCTGCCACCACGCCCCTTGATTGTGACTTCGCGGCTGCCGGCTGGTGACAGGCCGAGGGGGCCATCCAGAATGATGGTTTCGTTGTCGCTAGAACCGCGAATAGTTAGCGACTTGATATTGCCGGCAGGGGCGGAGTAGTAGAATCCGTTGAGGGCAGACTCTGGACCCGTAATTTCTATTGTCAGATATCCGTCGATATTTCTAACAAGTATAGCAAGATTTTCAGGCAGACCTGCCGTGACGCCACCTGCAACTGGAGAAGCGTAGTCGCTCAGCCCATAAATCTGCTGCTGCATGTCAAGGACGAGGTCGTAAGCACCAGCGTTGTCGATGTGTGGCACGAGCAGGTTGTCAATAATCGGCCGTCCGCGTGTGTGCTTAGCGATGTGGCCGTATTTACTTATCGGTGATTCGCCGAAGTTTATGACATAATTCTCGACCCCCACAATGCGGCCCTCGTTGAAAATTGGGCTGCCCGAGTCGCCCGGCGCCGCCATCCTTTCGGCAGCACCAAGACCCAAATCACCCATCCTACTCTTTGCAGCGTCGCCGCTGTCGAAGTCATACTCGTAGGTGGTCGGAGTAACCCGGTCAATATTGTTGGCGCCCGATCGTTTGACACCCATCCCGCCCGCAGCGCCCGTGTCTCCGGTGCCCGTCTCACCATAGCCGGCGAAATCGACTCGCCTGTTCGTGAAAATGCCGTCCCCAACCCGGTATTGTTCGACGCCATACGGCGCGACAAGTAGTCGATCAGGCGATCCCATGCCCGGCTCCTGATCGACCAGTTTGACTACAGCGACATCGTAGTCTGTATTAGCTGGGTAGCCAGGGTGCAAAATTCTTGCGTCCGTTGTGTCGGGGATTTTGATTGGAATATCGACATCGCGGCCGTTCCTGGTTAGTTCATACCGCACCTACAGCGGGCGTTTTGTTTCGGCGGCATGCGCGGCAGTCAGGACGTGATGGCCGAACCCTTGTCCTTTGCCAGTCTGGATCAGACCACCGGTCCCATACCCGACGCCGCCCGGTACGCTGATGTCCATTCTCACGACCCCGTCATAGAATCCCCCGCGAGGAACTGATACAATGGTGTCGTAGGTTTGGAACACAACGGGACAGACACGCCGTTCGAGTCGTTCAAGTCCGAGTCGCATCAGGTACTGCCTCCAATGTCGCTGGTGCACGTGCTCAAGTTCGTCCCTGTGATTTGCTCAGCCAAATTTTATGAGTCAATACGCTGGTAGATGCGTGGCCCACCCTCGCCTATCTCAGCCCAGCGGTCCCATAGTACTAGCCGATCGCCGTTTAACGTGTACCATATCACCGCGCGCGGATCGGTGGATATGCCGAGCGGTTCGCTGCCTTCCAATCGATCGGTAAAGCGAATGATTTTCTTGTCGCCGCCGGTATAAAGCGTGAACCGGAGCCGATCAACAGCTAACCCCTTCCCGGCGGTGCGGCGGTCGGCGAAGTCGGCCGTGAACGTGGCGATCCGCCCTTCGATGATGAGCAGGTGTTCAGTTTCGGTCGGCGGCAGCCCGTCCGCTCCGACGGATCGCCACCGGCCCTGGAGCCGGGCGACATCGGCGTCTGCGAAGAGCCCGGCGCGGTCGATCAGGTCTGCCGCTGGAAGAACGGCGAGGCCGACGAAGATGAGAAGGGCGACGACTGAGGTCTTACGTGTCACAGGGGTTTCCCGCTGCGTATGCCTGTCGATATGTAGGGTAAGAGTTGCCGACGACATCCGCCACCAAAAAATCCTAAAAATCTCCCGATCGCTCCCGCGTCCGCACCCCGCCTACCGCCCGCCGCCCGGTGCGGGTAAACTGCCCGCATGGGACGCATCCAACTGTTGCCGCACGCGGTCGTCGCGCGCATCGCCGCCGGGGAGGTGGTCGAGCGCCCCGCGTCCGTCGTGAAGGAACTCGTCGAGAACTCGCTCGACGCCGGGGCCACGCGCGTCGATATCGAGTTAGAAGCCGCGGGCACCGAACTCATCCGCGTGGTCGATAACGGCGGCGGCATCTGCCCGGACGACCTGCCACTCGCGTTCGCAAGTCACGCCACCAGCAAGATTTCCGACGCGGACGACTTGTTCCGCCTGAGCACGATGGGCTTCCGGGGCGAGGCACTGGCGAGCATCGGCGGCGTGGCGGCGGTGCGGCTCTGCTCCCGGCAGCCGGGGGCGACCGTGGGGGCGGAGGGCCGGCCGGCACGGTGCTCGAAGTGCGGCACCTGTTCCGCGCGGTGCCCGTGAGGAAGAAGTTCCTCAAGAGCCTCGCCACCGAGTTGGGGCACGTCTGCGAAATGGTCACGCGCCTGGCACTCGCGCGGCCGGAATTGCACATCACACTCAAGCATAATCAGAAACCGATCTATGATATTCCATCGACGGCATCGCTGCCGGATCGCGTCGGTCTATTCTTCGGCGAGGCGGTGCGTGATGCATTATTAGAAGTCGAAAGCCCGCCGGGGCCGTTCGGCGTGTACGGGTATGTTGCCG
>CAXTPM010000240.1:0-7538 GCA_964245865.1 uncultured Fimbriiglobus sp.
GGACGTACCGGACCCACGACACCTGCCCGATCCCGGCCGCCTCGATCCCGAGCCAGCCGTCTTTTTCCTCGGCGACGACGACGCGCGTCCCGGCCTGAAGGACGCCGGTGTCGGGGAACGCCGGCGACGGCCCGCTCCGCGCCGACACCGGACCCGGCCCGACCTCGGCGGCGCGCTTGGCCGTCGGCGGCGCCGCGGCGGCCAGTTGCGCGGCCGCGAGCAGGCCGGCGAGCGTGATTCCCAGGCGCGTCATGCGAACTCCTCCCCCGGCGCGCGGCCCCGGCCCGGCATACCCGGCGGCACGGCGGCCGTCACCCGCGGCCCGCCCCCTCTGCCCTCGCAAGGGGGAGCGGACAAACCCGCCGCCCGTCGGACAATATCGGCTGCGTCGCCCGCCCGACCCGCGCCCGCCGCTCACCGGCCCCTCGTAGGTGAGGTAAATCGGCCGGTGGTCGGGCGCCGCCTCGGCCGGCACCGCCGCGCCATCCGTGGGAAGCGCGAGAAGCCGCCAACTCGGCATCGGGCCGGAGTCGGCGGCTTCGAGCATCAAATCGAAGTGCGGCGCGGGCCAGTCGTGGCTGAGGATGACGTAGCGCACGACTGGGCCGGGCGGGTGGGACTACTTGGGGATGACGATGTCGAACGTATTAACGCCCGCGTTCACGGTGGTCTTGAGGTTCGAGGTCGCCGGGTCGTGGAACTTCGCGGGGACTTTCACGAACTTGAGATCGACTTTCGCTCTGCCCTTCGATTCCGGGCCTTTGTACGCGCCGGCGGCCATTGAGGCGCTCTGAAAGTCGCCCGCCCCCGCGTCGGTGTTAACTCCAATCATTACCTCGCCGAGTGGGACGTTGTTAATCTTGTAGCGGCCATCGGGGCCGACCTTGCCGGAACTCGACTGGGCCGCAGTCCTCACGAAGACGAGCGCGAACTGGACCGGCTCGCCGCCGTAGGTGATGACGCCCTCGAGCGACGCCCCCGTGGTGGGCAGTTCGACCGCGCGGTTGCCGGGGCCGCACGAAGTCAGGCCCAGCGTTATGGCGGCGAGGACGAGAGAATTGCTAAGACTACGCATCGTTCGTCGATCCGTTGCGGGGAGTGGGGGTGGGAACGAAGGCGCCCCGGCCGGGGTCGGAACCCAGCCGGGGCGCCCGGAGTTGGTTGGCCGCAGACGCTAGTTGTCGAGGCCGAGGACTTCGCCGCCGTCCGGGGTGATCGCCGCGCTCCAAGCCGCCTGGGAAACGCTCGTGGTCACGTTCCGCACCGAGCCGTCGCCCATCAGCACTTGCACGCCCGACGCCGACATCGGGTAGATGTTGTTGTAATCCTGCTGGCTGGGGATGAGGCGCTGCTTGGGCGGCTGGAACGACTCGACGGTCCTGCCGCTAACGGTGAACTTGCACGACGCCATCCACCACTGCCCGTAGGTGTCGTCCCAGGTCACGCTCGGGTCATTGCAGTTGGTGCCAATCATCGGAATCCCCTCGGGCGGGCTGTCGGTGGTGGCCCACATCTGGATGCCGTAGTTGTTGCCGTTCGGACCGGACGTGGTGCCCTGAAGGCCCCAGTCTTTGTATGACAGCGTTTGGCTGCCGGCGACGGCGTACTTCTCGCTGACCATGATCGTGTTCGACAGGCCGTCCGAGATGCCGGTCAACGTCTTCGCGCCACCACCGGCGTTATCCCAGGCCACGTTCCAGACGTTCAGCCCTTTCCCGGTCGTGCCGAGAGCGCGGGCGTTCGGGGCGTAGCTCACGAGGCCCATTTGATACGTCGCGCCGCCGCCGGTGTACGGCCACGACCAGTTGACCGTGCGGTAGGTACTGGGGTCATAGGGGGCGATGTACGTCTTGGGTACCGTCCCGCCGGGCATTTGGCTCGGGTCGGACTTCCGCTGGTCCATGATGAAGTTCGGGTTGCCGCCGAGCAGGTCTTTTTGGAGGTTCCCTTGCTCGATGAACGGCAGCAGGCACCAGAAGAACGTCGTCTTGTCGCTGCCGTTGGTGTCCTTGCTGAACGGTAGGTACTTGCCCCGGTAGATGTTGGTGTTGGCGCCGGGGTTGAACGACGCCCACTGGTTGATCGAACCCGCCGGGGGCAGTTCGCCCACCGCGTCGTGCGCGCTGTGCAGCGCGATGCCGATCTGCTTCAAGTTGTTTTGCGACTGCGTGCGGGCCGCGGCCTCGCGCACCTTCTGGACGGCGGGCAGCAGTAGCCCAATGAGAATTGCGATGATCGCAATCACGACCAACAGTTCGATCAGCGTGAACGCACGCCTGCCGCCGCGCCGGGCGCGGAGGGCTTGAGATAGAAGACGCATACCAACCTCGAACGAAGTGAAAAGACATGCCTGCCGGGGGTTGACCCAGTGCAGGAAAACGTTGAACCGCCCAGTGTGACGTGTGGGAGAGTCTCTGGGCTTAAAAGCGAGATTAGCCGCTCGACGCGGCGATTGCAAGAGGGGCCGCGCGATTCCGATGAAAATTTTCTGAGCTGCCCCCGCCGCGCCCGCCGCGCCCGCCGACCCCCGCTTCGACTAGGCGCCCCCCGCCCTGGGCGCCTAAACTGCACTCATGGCCAAGTCCCGCACCCCGAACGAGAAGCGCAAAGACGGCGAACCCGTCGTCGAGGCCATCTGCCGCAACCGTCGCGCGGCCTTCGACTACGAACTCTCCGACACGGTGGAGTGCGGCATCGTGCTCGTCGGCACCGAGGTCAAGACCCTGCGCGAGAAGCAGGCGAGCCTCGAAGACGCCTATGCCCACGTGGACGACAACAACGAAGTCTGGCTGATCGGCTGCGAAATCCCGCAGTACCCGTTCGGCAACCGCCAGAACCACGAGCCGAAGCGCGAGCGCAAACTTCTCTTGAAGAAGCGCGAGATCGCCAAGTTCGCCGCGCGGGCGACCATTCGCGGCCTCACACTGATCCCCACCAAGCTGTACTTCAAGGACGGCCGGGCGAAGGTCGAACTCGCGGTCGCCAAGGGCAAGCAGGTCCACGACAAGCGCGAGAGCGTCCGCGACGCCGAATCCAAGCGGGAGCTGGCGCGCGAGCTGCGCCAGCGCCGCCGGCAGGACTAGCCACTCACGGCCCAACGGTTGGGAGAACGCGGTGGAACTGCTCGCCCTGGTGGAGTCCGTCGGCCACGTCTCGGTGCGCTACCGCCTCGCGGCCCTCGCCCCCGCGCTGGCCGAGCGGGGCGTGCGGCTCGCACTTGAAGCGCTGCCCAAATCGCTGCTCGGCCGCTTGCGCCTCTACCGCCGCGCGGCGGACTTCGGCGGGGTTGTGCTCCAGCGAACCCTCCTGCCGCGCGCCGAACTCGCCGCGCTCCGCCGCACGGCAAAGTGTCTGGTTTTCGACTACGACGACGCGGTGTGGATGCGCGACTCGTACCACCCCCGCGGCCCCGCGAGCCGGAAGCGCGCCCGCCGCTTCGCCCGCACCGTGGGGGCGGCGGACGTGATTCTCGCGGGCAACGGCTTCCTCGCTGAGAACGCTAGGCACACCCCCGCCACGGTGGCAGTCGTCCCCACGGTCGTGGACTCCGGAGCGTACCCGGCCGCGGTTCACACTCGGCGCGGCGGCGATTGCTTGCTAACTTGGGTCGGAACGTCGAGCACGCTGCAAGGACTCGCCCTCGCCTCGGAGCACTTCCGCGCCGCCGCCGCGCGGCTGCCGGGCCTCACGCTGCGGGTGGTGTGCAACCGGCCGGCCGAACTGCCGATCCGCACCGAGTTCGTGCCGTGGGACGCGGCCACCGAGGCGCGCGACCTGTCGCGGTGCGACATCGGCGTGTCGTGGGTGCCCGACGACGGCTGGAGCCGGGGCAAGTGCGGCCTCAAGCTCGTGCAGTACCTCGCCGCAGGACTGCCGGCGGTCACCAACCCCGTCGGGGTCCACGGCGAAATCGTACCGCCGGGGTGGGGGACGCTGGCCACCACACCGAGCGAGTGGGCCGACGCCGTGGGGCGGCTCGCGCTCGACCCGTCGCTCCGCCAACAGTTGGGAGACCTCGGCCGGGCGCGGGTCCGCGACTCGTACAGCCTCGCCGCGGCGGCGAGCATTTGGGCCGCGACTCTCGCCAAAGTCGGGGGGCCGGCGTGCGTAACCTCCTCGCGCTGAACCTCGGCACCACGCTCCGCGCCGGCGGCTACCGCTGGGTGCTCGCCCGCCCCGACGCGCTCGGCGGCGTTCCGCCCGACCCCGCCGCGTGGGCGCGCGAGGGGCGCGTGGCGGTACTGAAGGAGAACTTGCAGCGGACCATCGCGCGCGTCGAGTTGCCGGGCGGCGCGGTGTACCTCAAGCGCGTGCGGGCCAACACTCCCCGGTCCCTACTGCGGGAGTGGGTGCGGCCCGCCAAGGCGCGGCTGGAGTTCGAGAACATGCTCGAACTGCGCGGGCGCGGCGTCGCCACCGTCGAGCCGCTGGCGTGGGGCGCGGCGTCGCTGTGGCCGGGCGAGAGTGTGCTGCTCACGCGCGCGGCCGAGGGGGCCACCACACTCGGCGAGGCGCTGGCCGCACCGCTTTCGCCCAACCCGCGGCGCGACCTGGCCGCGCGCTTCGGCGCGTACCTCGCCGCGCTGCACGCCGCCGGAGTGCGCCACCCCGACCCGCACCCCGGCAACGTACTGGTCGGCGCGGGCGGCGAGTTCATTCTGACCGACCTGCACGCGGTAATCCTGCGGAGTGGCCCGCTGCCGCGCGCCGAGGCGGCGCTCGACCTCACGCTGTGGAACCGCTACTTCCAGGCCCGCGCGTCTCGGGCCGATCGCGCCCGATTCTTCGGCCACTACTGCGCGGCCGGGAACGTCGGCCGGGCCGAGCGCCGGCAGGCCGCACGCTCGCTCGAAGCGGCCACCGAGGCGTCGAACCTGCGCTTCTGGCACGCGCGCCTGAAGCGCCCGTGGCTGGCCAACCGCGACACGGCCCCCGTGCCGGGCGGGTACGCGGTGCGCGGCCTCGATCCGGCCGCGCTCGCGCGCTGGGCGCCCGACCCGGCGGCGGTCGTGGGCGAGTTGGCGGAGCGCTGGAAGGACTCCAAGAGCGCCGCCGTCGGGCCGCTGGTGGTGTGCTTATCCGACGCCCGAGTCGAGTGCGTGGCGAAATTATTCCGCGCCAAGCCGGGCTGGCGCCGCCTCAAGCGCCTCGGGCGCCTGACGCCGGCGGAGCGCTCGTGGGCCTACGGGCACAACCTGCTCGACCGCGGCCTGCCGACCCCGCGCCCGCTGTGCCTGGTCCGGCCGAGTCGGCTCGGGGCGGCGCTGGTGGTGTTCGAGCGCGTGCCGGGCGCCCTCGACCTGCCGGCGGCGCTCGACGCGGCGCTGTGCCTGCCCCCGGATGCGTGCCGCGAAGTGTTAGCCGTGTGGGCGGATCGGCTCGCGGACCTGGTGCGGGCGATGCACCAACGCGGGGTCCGCCAGCGCGACCTCAAGGCGTCGAACGTGGTGATGGCGGGCGCCGCGACCGATTTGGCGGGCGCCACGCCGGTGCTCATCGATTTGGTCGGCGTCGAGGCGTTCGACCGCCCGGCGCCGGAGTCGGCGCGCCTCGCGGACTCAGCCCGGCTTGCGGCCAGCGTGGCGGCGCGGGGCGACATCTGCCGGGGGGTAATACTGCGATTTTTGCGGCGGTACCTGGGCGCGGACGCCGGGGACTGGAAGCGCTGGTGGCGCGCGGTCAGTGCGGCGGCGGCGGCGAAGGCGGCGCGGAACCGGGCGGCGGGGCGGGTCTTGTCGTGAGCCGATCGAGCGCCGCCGCAATCGCCGCTACGTCTGCCATCGCCCCGACGCCGACATCGCCGCACGCGAGTTCCTTCTCGACCGGCGGCACCACAACTAGCCCCTTGGCCCTCGCGTTCAACTGCGCGATCAGGTCGAGTTCGCCCAAGTGCCCCGGCAGGTGTAGCGCGCCGAAGTCGCCGGCAATCGCGCGCAAATGCCGGCGGGTGAAGGGGTGCCGCCACATCAGCGTGTTCATCGCAGGGGCCAGCACCACGGGGCGGCTGAAGTCCCAGGCGCGCCAGACGCTCGTGAGCAGGTTGTCGCACAGCCCCACGGCGAGTTTGGCCAGCGTGTTGGCGTCGAGCGGCGCGATCACCAGCGCGTCGGCCCACTTCCGCAACTCGATGTGTGGGATGTCTTGGCCGCGTTCGTAGCGGTCGCCGGGCCACTCGTCGGCGTCGGTCAGCACTGGGGCACCCGCCCCGTCGCGGTCGAAGAAGTATTGGGCATTCGCGGTCGCCGCCACCATCACCTCGTGCCCGTCGGACGCGAGGCGGGCGACGAGTTCGGGCGTTTTCGTCGCCGCAACCGAGCCGGTCACGCCGAGCAGCACATTTTTCGGGGGGGCCACGGCTAGCCCCGGTTGCGGTGGATGTGTTCGACGGTGAGCACCAGACGCTCGGCGAGTTCGCGCCGGGGCACGCGGTCGTACTGGCCGTCGGTGGGGCCGACGTAGGCGTAGTGCGCCGCGCCTTCGAGCGTGTTGGCCACCATCAAGTCGGCCCCGGACTGCGCGCGGGACTCCTCGGCCACGCGCACGAGTTCCTGGTCGCCGAGGCCCACTTCGAGCTTGAACTTCACGAGCACCCCCTTGAAGCCCCAGGGGCTGCGCACGCGGTCCACCAGCTTGGGCGCGCGCACCAGGCGCAGCCAGAGTTCGGGTTCGTGGCTCTTGATCTTGCCGGCTTTTTGCTCGACCATCGCGGGGTGGCCCCCACTCTCGTCCCACTGCCGGGTGCGGGCGCTGAAGAACGACCCCGGCGCGGGGGCGTAGACGCCCGCACTCAGGTAGTCCGAGACCGCCGCCGCGTGGAAAATTGCGTCGTAGCCGCCGGCGCGAACTTCGGCCTGCAGGAGGCCGGCGAGGTCGTCGAACGTGGCGAACGGCACGACGCGCAGGCGCGGCTCGGTCTCGCCCGGCACCGGCTCCGGTGCGGGCCTGGCGGCGCCGAGGGTGTCGGGGTGCGAGGTCAGAATCGTCACGCGGTGGCCGCGGCCGTAGGCGCAGAGTGCCGCGTTGGCGCCGGTCTTGCCCGTAAAAATGTTGGTGAGCACGCGGACCCGGTCGATCGGGGCGTGCGTGTTGCCGGCGGTCACGAGAATGTTCATCGGCGGCGGGTCGCACTCACGCCCGCCGAGGGGGGCGGACTGTCCGGCGCATTATAGACCGCCGGAACGAAGCCGACGCGGTGGCTCTCGGCGAGGCGCGCGAGGTGCCCGACTAGCTCGCCGCTCGGGTCGGCGCTCGCGTCCTTGAGCCGCGGCCACAGCGGCGCGGGCGCCGGCTGCTGGCGGAGTTCCTGCAAGTAGTCGAGCAACACCTGCCGCGCGGGCGCCGGGCCGCGCAGGCAGTAATGCACCCACGCCCAGGCTTCCCGGTACTCGGCCTTGCCCATCTGCTCGACCTCGCCGATGCGTTCCAGGCGCGCGAGGTCCGGCCCACCCGTACTGCGGCGCAACTTCTCCAGGTGGTCGAAGTTTAGGCCGTCCTGTTCGACGGGCTGCTCGAAGAACCCGGCCAAGCCTTCGTCCAGC
>CAXTPM010000241.1:0-2428 GCA_964245865.1 uncultured Fimbriiglobus sp.
CCCGTGACGGTCGAGCCTTGCGGCTTCTCCGGGGGCTTGGCGCCCTTCGGGGCGTCGGCCTCGGGCTTGGCGCCCTTCGGGGCGTCGCCGGCGCCCGCCGGGGCGCTAATCGTGCGGGTCATGCCCGTGACGGGGCACTTGGCGACTGCGGGGGCAGCGGGCGGGGTCTGGGCGTAAGCCGTCAGGCTCAGGCCCGCCGCGACTCCAGTGGCCAAGTAGGCCGTCCGTGTCAGCCTGCGATTCGTCATCACGATCCTCCGCATGTGGAATTGCCGTGCGCGGCCCGCCGGGGGCGGGCCGCTGTAGGGGGGTGCGAACTCGATTGCACGGCTGACGATATTGTTACGAGGGGGCGTGCCGACTTCCAATGCATCGCGGCACTAGCTACAATGCGTCCGACGCATGGCCGAAAGTCTGCGAGAACGGGGGCGGCGTGGAACTGGAACAGTTGCGGCACTTCCTGAAAGTCGCCGAGCAGAAGAACTTCACCCGCGCCGCGGAACAAGTCGGCCTGTCGCAGCCGGCTCTCAGCCGGTCGGTGGCGCGACTGGAGGAAGAACTCGGCCGGCCGCTGTTCGAGCGGCGGGCGCGGGGGGCGGTGCTGACCGACGCCGGGCGCCTCGTGCTGGGGCGCGCCCGCGCGATTTTATCAATGGCCGACGACCTGAAAGCCGAGGTGGGCGACGACGACCGCTCGGGCACCGTCCGGGTGGGTGCCATTCCGACGATTGCCCCGTACTTCCTGCCCGAGTACCTGCGCTCGTTCCGCCGGCTCTACCCGCTGGCCCGGACGGTGGTGTCGGAGGATACGACCGATAACCTGCTGAGGCGCGTGGCCGACGGCGAGGTCGATGTCGCGGTCGCCGCCCTGCCGGTCTCGGCGAAGTACGTCGAGGTCGAGCCGCTGTTCGAGGAAGAGCTATTGCTCGTCACGGGTGTGGATCACCCGCTCGCCCGGAAAGACGACGTGACGGCGTCGGACATCGCCGACCTCCCGTTCGTGCTGCTCGGCGAGGCCCACTGCCTCTCGGACGCCGTGGCGACGTTCTGCCGGCGGGAGTCGTTCCACCCAGTGACGGTCGAGCGCACCGCGCAGCTCTCGATGGTGCAGGAATTAGTCGCGCTCGGGCACGGGGTGAGCCTCGTCCCCGCGATGGCCCGCGCGCGCGACGCCAGCCCGGAGCGCGTCTACCGCTCGCTCACCGGAGTCCGGCCGACGCGGACGGTGGCGATGGTCTCCAACCCCTACCGCTACCTCAGCCGGATCACCCGCAGCTTCCAAGAGCACCTGCGGGCCGGGGCGTGACTCTCGGTTGGGGCGCCGGATTGATGTAAGGGCGCGATCCGTCACGCCCGCCGCCGGGCATGCGAAGCCGCCGGCCGCAGCGGGCGCCGGTGCAGTTCTTCAAGCCCGAGGGCGGCCCGCACCGTGGCGACCGGCCGGCGGGCGGGTATAGTCTGGGGTGCCGGGTTGCCGAGAGTTCGCCGCACCCTCATCAGGAGTCGAGCCGTGGAACAGCAGCTCACGACGCGAGTGGAGATCGCCGACGCCATCCGGGCCGACCCCGAGCTTCTGTGCGACGTGGAGGCCGCGACGGCGTATCTCGTCTCGCTGCCCAGGCGCGTCGAGCCGCCGGCGCTCGTGCGCTGGAGCCTTGCGCCGACCCAGCCCGACCGAGCTGAGCACCGGCCGGCGGTAGTTGTCACGCTCGGTGACTGGCCGGAGTTCCTGAACAAGATGGTCACCTCCGACCCGCTCAGCCGTGTGCGCACGCGCCGGGGAGACATCCGGGAGAGGGCAGTCTTCAACCTGTGGACACGGCTCCTCCAGAATCGGTCGGAGGTTCTACTCGACTTCGTGGCCGCGAGCTTAGCAGGCGAGATCGGAGAATCGAATGGCGACTAACCCGTCTACCGCCGCACAAATCGCGGCTCTCCAGAAGGACGCGGCCATTCTCGCGGAGCGCCTCCAGAACCAGGAGGGGGTGTTACAGAGGCACGAGCAGTCGCCCGACCAGCACGAACTGACCTCGCTCCGAGAGTTCCGCGCGCGGGCCGAAGTCCAGCTCGAGGAGCTTCTTAAAGCCCGCGACCTCACCGGCAACCGCCTGTTCCAAATCGGCGTAGCTATCCTCGCCGCCCAGTTCACCCTCATCGCCACGCTCCTCGCGCTCGTGCTCCGCAAATGAAACTCGCCCTCGACCCTGCCCCCACCGCCGCATCGGAAGCCGGCCAGACGCTCGCCAAAGTGCTCCGCAGCCGCCTGCACGCCTCGAACCCGTCGTGGGCCGAGGTCCGCGCCCTCATCCACGCCCGCCGCGTCCAGGTGGGCGATGCCATCTGCGCCGACGACGCCCGGCGCCTGAAGGAAGGCGAACTGATTACGCTGCACCCCCAGCCGAAGCCGCTCGCCAAGACCGCCCACCCC
>CAXTPM010000241.1:2438-7530 GCA_964245865.1 uncultured Fimbriiglobus sp.
GCACGTCGTCGTGGTCGAGAAGCCCGCCGGGGTCAACAGCGTGCGGCACCCGCTCGAACTGAAGTGGGCCGAGGACCGGCGCGAACTCGACCCCACACTCCAAGACCTGGCGCAGTGGGCCGTGGCGCGCGAACTCGGCCGCAACCCGCGCACCCTGCCGCCGCTGCGCATCGTTCACCGGCTCGACAAGGAGACCTCGGGCCTGCTCATGTTTGCCCGAAGCGCCCTGGCCGAGCGCGTCGTGGGGATGCAGTTCCGCCGCCACACCGTCACGCGGCGCTACCTGGCCCTGATCCCAGGGTTCGTGCCGGATCAGCGCATCGCGTCGGACCTCGTGCGCGACCGGGGCGATGGCCGGCGCGGCAGCACCACCTTCGCCAACGTCGGCAAGCCGGCCGTCACGCACGTCGAGACCCAGGAGCGCCTGCGCGGCTACTCGCTGGTGAGTTGCCGGCTCGAAACCGGCCGGACGCACCAGATTCGCATCCACCTGGGTGAACTCGGCCACCCCGTGTGCGGCGACAAGGTCTACTGCGTGCGGCCCGACGGCACCGCGTTCCCCGACGCCAGCGGCGCGCCGCGCCTCGCGCTCCACGCCCTGGAACTCGGCTTCAACCACCCCGGCACCGACGCGCGGCTGCACTGGGCGATGCCACTGCCGGCGGACTTCGCCAAGCTCGTGGAGCGCTGGCGGGCCTAGTAGCTGAACCACCCGCGAGTCTCGCCCAACTGCATCAGCCACGGGTTCCGCCACGGGTTCGCCACGGGGTACGCCGCGCTGAATACCGACGCCGCCAGCGCCGCGCCCACGATTACCCGCCCGGCCCGACTCCTGCCCAGGCGATCCGCCGCCGCTAGGAACGGCAGCAGCCACAGGGCGGTGAGCCACATCAGCCAGCGCGGCCCCGAGGTCGAGCCGCCGTAGTTTGCGGTCCGCCAAACGTAGAAGCCGAACACGATGGCCGACACGACGACTGTGATGGCCGCAAGTGATGACGGCGTCATGACGACGCCGCTGGTATTCGCGCGACTCGACCACGCTTTTTTCCACTGCGCCGGGGCGCCGCGCTCGAGCACCCCCAGTCCGCCGGCGGCCACGAGCCACGCGGGGGTGAGGCTGAAGAACCCGTGGTGCCCGAAACTGAGGTGGAAGGCGTAGGTGTCCTTCGGCTCGCGCGCGTAGTCGAGTCCCTTGCCCGTCGGGTCAGCGGTGGCGCGAATCTTCGCCCACTCGCTCCCGGCGTACTCGTACCACGGCCCGCCGAACTCGCTGTACGCCGGCCAGAGCGTGCCGAGCGCCTGGTGGTTGCACGCCAACAGCGCGGCGACCGGGAGGACCAGCCCTGGGGCGAACCCGGCCACCGCCACCGCCGGGCGCGCCAGCGCCAGGACGCCGAACACCGCCCCCCCGACGGCGAGCGCGGGAAGCTCGAACGCGGCGGCGAAGCCGAGCATTAGCCCGGCGCAGAAGCCCTCCGCCGCCGAGCCGGTGGCGCCCCGGCGCAGCAGGGTCCAGACGCCAAACATCACACAGCAGGTGGCGGGGACGTGGTTCGAGAACGTCACCAGGAACGGCATCACCAAGGTGCCGAACGCCGCCAGCACGACGGTGGCGACGCGGCCGAAGTCCGTTGTACCGTGGACTTCCGCCAGGTGCGCCACGCACGCCAGGTAGAGCGCGAACGGCAGCAGGTTCACGAACACCAGCAGGGTGACGACCACCTGCCAGCGCTCGCGGTCGATCCGCCAGCCAACATATTCGTGGAGCACGTAGTAGCCGCCCGCGACCATCGTGGGCAGGAGCGGCGGCTTCGAGGAGTAGAACTCCAGCGTGGCGGGGTTCAATACCTTGTCGAGCGACTTGTAGCCCTCGCCGAAGATCACGCCCTCGTCAACGTAGCCGGGTTCGGAGGCGATCTTGGTGCGGGTGCCGACCACATACGTGCGGTTCTCGACCAGCGCCTTGACGGTCGCCCAGCGGCTGCGGTCGTTGCTGCTGAACATCAAGGTCGGCTCGGGCCTCACCGTTGGCCACACGCGCGCCGGCGTCACCGCCCTCGGCCGGCCGGCGCCGTAACTCTCCGCCGCGGGCGGGGCATACCGGCTCGGCTCGTACAAGTTTTCCGCGCCGCACAAGCGCCCGAACGCCATCGCAACCGAGGCGATCCCGATCAGCCAATAGATCGTGAGGCGGAGTCCCGAGGTCGCGTCGGTCGTCACCGGATCGTCTCCCGCACCGAGTAGCCGACCTGCTCGGGGCGGCGCTGCGCGACCAGCAACTCGGCCAGCAGCGCGGCCGCGAGGAACTGGCACCCGGCGACTAGGCCGACAACTGACGCCGCGAGGCCGAGCCAGAAGCCGAGCGCCAGGCCCAGCCACCAGAGCACCGGCGCGGCGAGCGCGGCGAGTGCCCCGGTTCCGCCGCAAAGCAGGGCCATCGCCCCCAGCGGGTGGCCGGGCCGAGTGCCGAAGCGCGTCACGAAGCGCACGCTCATCAAGTCGAGGAAGCCTTTGACGAACCGCTGCCAGCCGAACTTCGAGCGGCCGAACTGCCGGGGGCGGTGGTGCACCACCAGCTCGCCCACCTTGAAGCCCCGCACGTTCGCCAGGACCGGCACGAAGCGGTGCAGCTCGCCGTACAGGCGCAGCTCGGCCAACACTTCCGAACGGTACGCCTTGAAGCCGCAATTGTGGTCGTGCAGTTTCACCCCCGTCACGCGGCTCACCAGGCCGTTGAAGACGCGGCTCGGCAGCACCTTGTGCCACGGGTCGTGCCGCACGCGCTTCCAGCCGCTCACCACGTCCAGGCCCATCTCTAACCGTTCGAGGAACCGCGGCACCTCGGCCGGGTCGTCCTGCAAGTCCGCGTCGAGCGTGAACACCACTTCGCCGGCCGCGGCGCGGAACCCCGCCTCGAGGGCCGCCGCCTTGCCGAAGTTGGTGCGGAAGCGGATCGCGCGAATCTCGGGGCGCGCCTCGGCGAGACTCTGGATCACGGCCCACGAGTCGTCGGTGCTGCCGTCGTCCACGAACACGACTTCGTAGCCCGCCCCGAGCGCGCCCGCGCTCTTGGCGATCTGCTCCGCGAGGGTCGGCAAACTCTCGGCCTCGTTGTACGCGGGCACCACGAAGCTCAGGCGGGGCACACTCACGGCGCGCTCCCGGCGAGTTCGGGCGCGCCCACCCGCGCGCGGGGCTTGAGCGTGAGGAGCGCCCACGGGCCGATGACGGCCAGTTCCGCCGCCGTCCACACCAGCCGGAGTGCCACCGCCACGAGTGCCGCGTGCGCCTCGGCCCCGCCCACGAGTCCGGCGAGTTGGGCGCCCACGAGTTGCTGGTAAACTAGCTCCCGCGCCCCGACGCCGCCGGGCACGATCAGGGCGGCGAACCCGGCGACGTAGCCGAGGCACGACGCCGCGAGTTCCCCCCGCGGGTCGAGTTGCGATGCGGTCGCCGGGTCGGGCAACAGCGCCACGAGCGCCAGGTGCAGGCTCAGCGCGACCAGGCACCAGCCGATTAACCCCTGGGCGAAGCCCCGCACTAGCAGGGCAATCGGCAACTCGGGCCAGGCGAGTTTCGACGCGGTGAGGCGCTTCGCCAGACTCGCCGCGCGCCCGCCGAGGAGCACCATCCCGAGCGGCGCGACGAACAGAATGGCGAGCGCGACGACGAACCCGGCCGGCACGGCGAACCCCGCCCACGGCAGGCAGGCCAGCCCCAGCGCGGCGCCCGCGCCCATGCTGGTGAGCGTTTCGAGCGTGCCGCACACCGCCACTGTTGAGCGAGTCATCGGGGTGTCGCGCAACAGCCAAACGCGAAGCAGGATCACCCACGCTTTGCCGGGGACGTACTTGCCGACTTGCGAGATGGCGTAGGCGCGCACCGCCGTCGTGTAACGTAATGAGTCGTCGTGCCGGCGCAGTAGCTGGTAGAAGAAGGTGCCGAACACCCCGTGCGCGGCCAGGTAACAAAGCGCGGCGCCGCCGAGGTAGGCCCAGCGCGGCTCCGGGGCGTCGGAGAGCGCCGGGTCGGCGAGGAGTTTGCGAAAGTAAACGGCCACCGCCGCGACCACGACCAGGGCGGCGGCGAGTTGCGCGGCGATCAGGACTCGGCGGCGGGTCATGGCTTCCAGTGTAGGCGCCCCCCTCTCGGGATTGCCCGGCGGGGCGCGGGGTGATAACCTACTCCAGGGGTTCGGCTTTCCACGGCTCCGAAGTCGTGGCCGAATTGAAGTCGAGTGGGAGCCGTACCGTGACCGACGAAACGCCGCAAGGCCAGCCGACCCCTCGAACTACTGCCGACGCTCCGCCCCCCCCGGTGCCCGCCGGCCAGCCCCAGCCCCAGCCCCAGCCGCCGGCGCGCCGGGTCGTGACCCTGCCGGGCCAGCCGCCGCAGGCCGGCCCCCCGCGCACCGATCGTGACGGCCGGGGGAGTGGCGGCGGGTACAACGACCGCAACCCCGCCGAGCGCAAGCCGTTCCCCAAGGGCGAGCGCGCCCGCGACGACGGCACCAAACCGGTGGCGCTCGACAACCGCGACTTCGGCCTCCTGAAGCCCAACACCAAATTGCTGGACCAGGGACTCGAAGCCGAGATGGCCGCGGCGCTGGAGGGCTTCGACATCTCGGGCACCGTGGCCCAGGCCGAGACGCGGCAGAAGCAGAAGGCGATTACCCCCGGCAGTTCGCAGAAAAAGCGCGGCAAAATCTTGGGCGTCCACGGCAAAGACGTGTTCATCGACGTGCCCGGCGGGCGCGGCCAGGGCGTGCTGCCCCTGCTCCAGTTCACCGAGGAGGGTGGCCCGGTGGTCGGCAGCGAGGTCGAGTTCGACATCGAGCGCTACGACGCCCAAAACGGCCTCTTGGTACTGACCCGCCAGGGCGCCGCACAGGTGATTACCGACTGGTCGAGCATCGCGCGGGGCATGGTGGTCGAGGCGAAGGTGACGGGGATCAACAAGACCGGCACCGGCCTGACTGTGGAGGTCAACGGCATCAAGGGCTTCATGCCGGTGTCGCAAATCGACATGTACCGCGTTGAGAAGGCGGAGGACTACGTCAACCAGAAGCTCAAGTGCGTCGTCACCGAACTCG
>CAXTPM010000242.1:0-7521 GCA_964245865.1 uncultured Fimbriiglobus sp.
AGGATAAACTGAGCGCGTACCAGACGCTCTATACGGTGGTGAAGACTTTCTCGCAACTGTTGGCCCCGTGCGTGCCGTTCCTGGCCGAAACCATGTGGCAGAATCTGCGCGCCGAGTCCGACCCCGAGTCGGTACACCTGTGCGACTACCCGCAGCCAAATGATACATACAATGACCCCGCGCTTTCCGAAACGATGGACGCGGTGCTGCGGCTCGTCACGCTGGGCAACGCCGCGCGCAATGCCGCCAAGCAGCCGGTGCGGCAGGTGCTCGCGGAACTCGTAGTCGCGCCCGGAAGTGACGCCGAGCGGCTGGGGGTCCAACAATTCGCGGAACTCATCCGCGACGAACTGAACGTCAAGGCCGTGGCGCTGCACCCCGGCCCCGGCCCGCTGCTGAGCGAGTCGGCGCGGCTCAACCGCCGCACCGCGGCGGGCCGGTTGGGCCAGCACCTCCGCGCCGCCGAGGCCGAAATCGCCGCGATGCCACCCCAACAGTTGGCCGACGCGCTCGCCGCCGGCACGCTCACGCTCGCCGGGGTCGAACTCGCGCCGGCCGACTTCATCCGCGAGTTCGCCGCGCCGCCGGGGTTCGCCGGCGCGGCAGACCGGAAGACGCAACTCGCCCTCGATGTCCGACTCACGCCGGAACTGCGGGCCGAGGGGCGCGCCCGCACCGTGGTGCGCTTGGTGCAGAACGCGCGCAAAACAGCCGGGCTGTCGGCGTCGGATCGCATCGCGCTGGAACTCGAATGCGGCGGCGAACTGGCCGAAGCGGTGGCGGCGCACCGGGCGATGATTTGCGAGGCGGTGCAGGCAATCCGCTTCGGCGAAGTGCTCGGGGTCGCGGCGTTCGAGGCGCCGGCGAGCGTCGAGGAGATGCCGCTGACGATTCGCCTCGCCAAAGTCGGGGTGGCCGGGTAAAAGCCCTCAAGTCGGCCGCGGGTTCCGCCGACGCGGGCGGGCGCGGCCGGCCGGGGGTGACGAGTGCGGCGTTGTTGGCTGATCGCGTTCTCCGCCGCCCTCGCCGGGCCGGTTGCCGCCGCGCAAGACCCCCTGCCGCCCGGCCTCGGCCCAGTGCCGCTGCGCCGCGACGGCGGGGACGCCCCGCCCCCGCCGCCGGAGAACGTCCCCGTTCCGCGAATCGACCCGCTGCCGGGTCCGGCGCCGCGCTCGGGGGGCGGCTCGATTTTCCAGGCGCCGTTAGGGGAGCCGGAGTTGCCGCGCGACTACCGGCGCGACCCGCCGCCCCGGCCCCCGGATCGCGTCTCGCCGCTGCCCGACCCGCTCCCCGGTCGCCCAACGGTTGGGGGCGGCGACGGCCTCTGGCCGCAGCGGCAAGACCCCGAGCGCGACGACCAGTACTCGCCCCGCTACCGCTACTCGTATGCCACCGAGGAGGCCGTCCGCGCGCAGCCGGCCACGCTCAGCCAGAACCGCCACGAACTCGACGTGCCTGTCCCGTTCCTGCTCGACAAAACGGATTTGTTCGGCGCCTCGCTGCGCGTCAAATACACCGCCACCGCCACCCGCGCCGTCCTCCCGGACACGGGGCGATTGTTCCCGAAGGACTTGTGGGAAATCAGCGCGGGCGTAGGGTACTTGCACCGCTTCGACAACGGCTGGAGCGCGGGGATTCTGCCCCGGTTCGGCACGCTCTCGGATCGGCCGTTCGCCAGCGGGCGGGACTTGTTTTTTAGCGCCATCGGCTTCGTGCGCATCCCCGCCGCCACGACGGGCGACTACTGGAACTTGACGCTCCTTTACTTCCCGAACCAGTTGCCCTACCCGCTCCCCGGCGTTGCCTACGAGTGGAACCCGGACCCGACCTTGCGCCTGAGCGTCGGGCTGCCGTTCAGTGTGAGGTGGCGGTTCGCGCCGCAGTGGCAGTTCGATTTTTCGTACCGCCCGCTCACGCAAATTAACTCCCAAATTAGCTACGAGGTGCGGCCGGGGTTCAAGGTGCGCGGCGAGTTCGCGTGGGAGTCCGACGGTTACTACCTGTTCGGCCGCGCGGAGCGGAAGGACTTGTTTTTCGTGCAGGACAAGCGCCTCGGGGCCGGGGCGCGGGTGGACTTAGCCGAGCGCCTGACGCTCGACGTTTCGAGCGGCCTGCTGTTCGACCGCGAGTTCGGGGTGGGGCGGAACAGTTGGAACACGCGCTACGACCGGGTCGATGTCCGGCGCGGCGGCTACATTTCGGCGCAGTTGTTGCTGCAGTTTTGACCCGCGGCCGCATTTAAAGCCGTTCGCACTGTCAGCATCCCGCCCAGTTGGCCGACTCGGAGTTCGACATGGACCGGGTTTGCGTTCTCATCTGTTTGGGCGCGTTCGGCGGCTCGCTCGCAACAAAGGCCGCGCCGGCGTCGCAAAGCTCCGCTACCGAACCGACGCCGCATGCGGTGGTGTGTCGGACGGATCGCGCCCAAATCGACGACGCCGTATGCCGAGTGTGCGTAAGGGTTTGCAGCAACACACTCGGACATCTACGCCCAGGCATCTAGCCCAGTACTGCGCAGCACAATTCCCAGAGGCCTGTGCGCCGCTCGCCCCGCAACGGAGTTATTCCCGGCCGTCGGATTCGGTTCATTCCGTAGTCTAGTGTCCTGCTGAAGTGGTGCCGACCGAGGTGACGCCGTGACCGAACCGAACTCCGCTCGCCTCCAATCGATCCGCGACCGCGTGCTGGCTGGCGACCGCCTCGGCTTCGACGACGGCGTGTTCCTCGACCGCCACGCCGACCTGTTCGCGCTCGCCGAGATGGCCAACGCGGTGCGCGAGCGCAAGAACGGCAACGTCACGTACTATAACGTGAATCAACACCTGAACCCGACGAACGTGTGCGTTTACCGGTGCCAGTTCTGCGCGTACCGCTCGGACCTGAAAGCGTCCAAAGCATACGTGATGTCCGACGAGCAGATTCTGCACCGCGCGGCCGAGGCGAGTGCGGCCGGGGCGACCGAGTTGCATATCGTGGGCGGATTACACCACCAGAAGCCGTATAGCTGGTACCGGAGTATCGTCGAAAATATCCACGATCACCACCCCAAGTTACACCTGAAGGCGTTCACGGCGGTCGAGTGGGACTGGTTCGAGCGCATCACCAAGCGGCCGGTGAAAGAACTGTTGGCGGAGATGAAGTCGGTCGGCCTCGGGAGCCTGCCGGGGGGCGGGGCGGAGATTTTCGAGCCGGGCGTGCGCAGTCTGCTGTGCGAGCACAAAGCCGACTCGGGCCAGTGGTTGCGCATCCACCGCGCGGCGCACGAGTTGGGATTGCGCTCGAACGCCACCATGCTCTACGGCCACATCGAGACCGCCGAGCACCGAATGGACCACATGCTGAAACTGCGCGAGTTGCAGGACGACACCGGCGGGTTCCAGACGTTCATTCCGCTGGCGTTCCACCCGGACAATACGAAACTCGCGCACCTGCCCAAGCCGTCGGGCATGATGGATTTGCGCGTAATGGCGCTCGGCCGCATCATGCTCGACAACTTCGCGCACATCAAAGCGTACTGGATTATGCTCACGAAGCCGATCGCGCAACTCGCGCAGAGTTACGGCGCCGACGACATCGACGGCACGGTGGTCCACGAAAAAATCTACCACGAGGCGGGGAGCGATTCGCCGCAGGAACTGACCGTGGCCGAGTTGCGGCACCTCATCACCGAGGCGGGGCGTGTGCCGGTGGAGCGCGACACGCTTTACAACGAGGTGGTGCGCGAGCGCGACACCCCGAAGTGGACGACCGGCCGGCGGCTGGCACTCGTGTCGTAGACCGGGGCGCAACTTTTCGGCTGGATTGCGTTCAAGTCCGGCGGACGTTCCGCCGATATACCCACCCGGACGCGCCGCGATGCAATCCCTTCTGCTGAGTTTCGCCCTCGCCCTGCCGGGCCAACCTCCGACGCAGATCCCGGAGTCGATCCCCGCGCCGGCCCCGGCCGTGCCGCAAGTGCCCGTGCCACCAGCAGTTGTGATTCACGCCGCCGGCACTTTCGAGCAGCCGCTTCTACTCGAACAGTTCGTGCAGGTCTTCCGTCCCGAGCCGGGCATCCACCAAATCTGGTTCGCGCACCCCAAGACGAACCGGCCGGTATTCGTCTGCTTTACGCTCCCCGCCGGGGCGCCGAAGGTGCGGCACGGTTCGCGCTACGTGAAGTTCGACTACGGCCGGCACGAGGTCGAGGTGACGTTTCGGGCAAGCGGCAAAGTTTTGGTCGAATACTGAGCCGATTCGGGGCGAAGTTGCGGAAATATGGACGAGGGCACCAGTTTCCCGTTGACGAGCCTGGGTACGGTGCGATAGAACCAACTTAACTCTCCCAAGTTGGTTCGCTTTATGTGTCGCGCCGGCGTCGCATTCGCAAGTCCGCCCACGCTTCTCCGCGTGGCCGTGGGCCTGTTCGCGGCGTGGCTGCTTTTCGGCGGCGCGGGCAGCCGGAGCTACGCCGGCTGCGGCGACCCCGTGACCGCCCCCGGCATGACGACCACCCACTTCGCCGAACAATTGCCCCCCAATCTGGGTGGGACCGAAACACCGACCCACGAGTGTAGCGGCCCGCACTGCCGCCTGAGTCCGCCCCCGGTCGCCCCGCTCAGCCCGCCGGAAGTGCCGCCCGCGCCCCCGCCCCAAGACATTCTCGCACCAATCAGTCTTGTCCCGCCTGTTGATGCGGTGCCCGGCCCGCGCCGCACCGACGACGCCACGTTGCCACAATCCCGCCTCGGCGACCTGTTCCGCCCCCCGCGATTCTAGTGCGAGTCGGGGTCGCCTCCCCTCTGGGGTGCGGCCCCCTCGTGCCGTCGCGGCGTCCGGCCCCGTTCGGGGTCGGGCGGAACGGTGTTACGTCGTATTTACATTCTCTCCCACATGGCGGGTGACATCATGACTCAGGCCCGGCGCCGCGGCGCGTTTACGCTCATCGAATTGCTGGTCGTGATCGCCATTATTGCGATTCTCATCGGCCTGTTGTTGCCGGCCGTCCAAAAAGTGCGCGAGGCGGCGGCGCGCACGCAGTGCTCGAATAACCTGAAGCAGTTGGTGCTGGCCGCGCACAACCACCACGACGCGCTCGGCGCGCTGCCGCCGGCGCGCGACGTGAAGTCGCTCTCGGCACAATACTATCTGCTGCCGTACATGGAGCAGGACAACGCGTTCAAACTCGTGGACCCGACCGTGCTGTGGAACGACGCCAAGAACGCCGCGGCGCGTGCGGTGAAGATCAAAACGTTCCTCTGCCCGTCGGACCCCGTCACCGCGCTCCCGGCCGGGTGGGAGGGGACCAACTACCGAGTCAACCAGGGCACCGGCCTGCTTTGGGGCTTGCCGCCGACGACCGCGGGCGACCCGAACTCCGGCTACCCCGCCCCGAACGGGCCGTTCTTCCTGAGCAGCAAAGTCCGCCTCGCCGCCATGCCCGACGGCACCAGCAACACCGCCGCGATGAGCGAGCGCAAGTTGGGAGATTTCAACAACGCCGTGGGGAGTCTCACTGATACATTTTACCTCGGGCAAGCCAAGGGGAAGTACCCCGCCACCATCGACGAGTCGGTCACGATGTGTAATAGCATCGACCCGAATGATTTGACGTGGCAGGGCATGAGCGATGTCGGCGCGCCGTGGCTGTACGGCTACCACTCCACGACTGTCTACTTTCACAGCAACCGCCCCAACGGCCGCTCGTGCATGTACCCGCCGGGGCGCATCATGACCTCGGCGACGAGCGCCCACACCGGCGGGGTGAACCTCGGCCTGTGCGACGGTTCGATCCGCTTCGTGCGCGACTCGATTAGTCTCGACGCCTGGCGTGCGCTGGGCACCCGCGACGGCGGCGAAGTCGTCAACGAAGGCTAAGCCGGGTCGCCGCCCGCCGCGCCGGAGCGCTCCGGCGCGGCCTTGTACTACACTTACTTCCCGGAGTTCTGCACATGCGCCCCGCGCGCATACCCCCCTACGCACTGGTCGCCTTTACACTCGGCTGCCAGGGCGAGCCGGCGCGCCTCGGCATGGCTACGACCCCGGAGCAGGCCCGCGCCGCACTCGTCGCCGGCCTCGACGCCTGGAAGTCGGGCGGCGCCCAGAAAGACCTCGCCGGCCTCTCGCCGCCGATTTATTTGATCGACGACGACCTCGTGCGCGGCCGCAAACTGCTCGACTACAAGCCCGAGGGCGAGCCGGCGGTGGTCGGCATCGGCCTGACGTTCACCGTCGCCGTCACCGTGCGGGACGGCGACAAGCCGCCGCAAACTAAGAAGCGCCTGTACCGCGTCGTGACCTCGCCCCAAATCGCCATCACCAAAGAGGACGGCTCCCCGTGATTCTTTACCTACTCACGACGGCGTTACTACTCCCGCCCGATCCGCCGCCCGCCGCCGAGCCGAAGCTCGTCCCCGCCACCCGCGCCGAGGTGAAGGAGGCGCTGGAGGCCCACAAGGTCGCCCGGCCGCGCCTGCCCATGCCCCCCGCGGACCCGAGTGCCGCGCGCACCGTCAACAACGGCCGCTTCCGCAACTACTATCTCGGTAAGGACTTGAGCGGCGGAACGGGCGGGCGCGAGCCGGACCCGGCGATGACGCTGGACGCGACATTCAAGGTCAAACTGTTCTGGGTCACGTCGCGGGCCAACAACTGCTACTACTGCCTCGGGCACCAGGAACACAAGCTGGCTGCCGCCGGGGTGGGCGACGATGATATTGCGAAACTCGACGGCGACACGACCGAACTCCCCGCCGCCGAGGCCGCTGCGGTCGAGTTCACCCGCAAACTCACCTTCGCGCCGCACGCGATGGCCGACGCCGACTTCGCTGCGCTATCCCAACATTACACCCCCACTCAGGTCTCCGAGATCGTCGTCACGGTCGCGGGCTACAACGCCACCAACCGCTGGACCGACGGGCTGAACATCCCTGCTGATGCCGACGGCGAGTTCTTCCGCAAGGGCGCGAGGGCCGGCGGGGCGGTGGACCTCTCGACGTTCCGCACTCCGACCTCGCCGAAGTTCGCGGCCCTCGCCCCCAAAGGCGCGGCGCCGCTGCCCGAGGCGTGCGCCAAAGCGAGCGCCCCGAGTTGGCCCGCGCGGCCGGCGCTTGAGGATCGCCCCGCGTTCGAGGCCGCGCTGGCCGAGGCCCGGACCCGGACCCCGCGCCTGCCGCTCGCTAGTGGTGAGGCCGCGCGCGAACTCGTGCCGCAGCGGCCCGACGCCCCGGCGTGGGCGCGCTTTCTCGCCGCGTTCCCCGTCGGCATGAAGTCCCGCGCCCAGGGCATCGTCGCCTGCGAGGAGAAGGGCAAACTTTCGCCGCGCCTAAAAGCCGCAATCGCCTACGTCTGCGCCCGCGAGGACCGGGCAATTTACGCCACCGACCTCGCCATGCGGCGGCTCAAAGCGCTCGGCCTCTCCGACGGCGAGATCGACGGGCTGACTTCCGGCACGCCGGAAAACAAGGGCGAAGCGGCGGTGCTGGCGTTCGCGCGCAAGCTCGCCGCCGCGCCGGCGACCGTAACCGACGCCGACGTGGAGGG